>CAMAUY010000057.1 GCA_945861565.1 Akkermansia muciniphila | reverse complement strand
GCAACGGCGAGTCGACATCGAGAACCTCGGTGGGCGATTCTACCATTGCGAAACGCGGCAGCCCAATGCTAACGATTCCACCGGCCTACTGCGACGCAGCTGGCGGTATTTTAAAAACTAGTTTAAGTTGCCGTACGGACACCGTTGATGATACAAAAAGTGACAGGTTCAATTGAATTAATAAATTATTAAACCTCTCCCCTTTTTTATTGAATTCGAATCTTGGACACCGTTCGGATAAATCCCGCGCTCCGGATTGCCGGTTCATCGAGGGCGGGCGGAAAATCCACCGGTCGATACCAAGAGTTGCAGACGAGCCTGCTTTCGAGGCACTCTCACTCGATGTTCAGCTCTATTCGATTCTTTGTCCTGCTGGTGCTTTCCCTGACGGCCGTTGCCCGAGGGGACATCCGACTCAACGCCCTCTTCACCGACCATGGGGTCTTGCAACGGGGCAAGCGGGTCCCGGTCTGGGGGTGGGCGGAGAACGGCGAGCAGGTGACGGTTGAATTTGCCGGCCAACGGGTTGTCACGATTGCGCGGAACGGCCGATGGAGCGTCTGGTTGGAGCCCTTGTCGGCCAGCGCGGAACCGAGGGTGATGCGCGTGACGGGCCACAACACCATTGAAGTCCAGGATCTGCTGGTCGGCGAAGTCTGGCTCGCTTCCGGCCAATCGAACATGGCGTGGCTCTTAAAATCCTCTTTCAACCCGGAGGCGGATATCCAAGCCGCAACGCATCCAAATCTGCGACTATTCACCGTCCCGAAACTCAAGGCGCAAGCCCCTGTCGCAAACGTCATGTCTGCGTGGTCCCTCTGCTCGCCCAACGCCGCCCGCGAGTTCTCCGCGGTCGGATACTACTTCGGTCGCGATCTGCAGGCCGCCTTGGGCGTTCCGGTCGGCATCATTCACACCTCGTGGGGCGGATCGTCTGCAGAGGCGTGGGTCAGTGAAAACAGCCTCAAGGCGGACCATGAATTTTCCCGCGATATTCTCGACCCGTATCCCGCGACGTACCGGAAGTGGCAGGACGCAAAAAGGGTTTGGGAAGCGGCTAAACTTGACGCCGAACAAAAGGGGGTCGCGTTTACCCAGTCACAACCCGGCTTGGGATGGAAACCGTCCGAACTGTATCATGGCATGATCGCTCCACTCCTGCCCTATGCCATCGCCGGTGCCATTTGGTATCAAGGGGAATCCAACGCGGGCCGTGCCTGGCAATATCGCCGGCTCTTTCCGGCCATGATCCAGAACTGGCGGACGGATTTCGGTCAGCGCGATTTTCCGTTTCTCGCTGTTCAACTGGCTCCGTGGGATCGGAATAAGAAACGGACCCTTGAAGAAATCACCGCCGCTCCCGTTGAGAGCGATTGGGCGGAATTGCGCGAGGCGCAGAATTACTCCGCCCAAGTGCTGAAGAACGTGGGCATTGCCGTGATCACCGATGTCGGCGACAAGGACGACATTCACCCCGTGAAGAAAGAACCGGTGGGTGCCCGACTCGCACTGCTGGCCCGGACGATTGCTTATGGCGACAAAAAGGTCGTCTCGAGCGGACCCACCTTCCGGAAGTTATCCGTCAGTGGAAAGAAAGCGGTGCTAACGTTCGATCACGTGGGACGCGGACTCACCTCGAAGGGAGACGTCGTTACCGGATTTTCGGTGGCGGGTGAGGATCGAAAATTTTACTGGGGCGAAGCGCGCATCGAAACTGGAAACCGAGTGAGCGTCGTCAGCAGCGACGTGGCTAGACCGGTCGCCGTGCGATATGGATGGGCCGACTATCCGGTGTTGAATCTGGGTAATGATGCCGGCCTTCCGGCGTCGCCGTTCCGGACGGACAATTGGCCGGTCACCACCCAACTGCGGAAGTGAGGTCCACCGATCATTATGACAACCCTCCCCAGCCTGTCGAAACCCCCCGCTCGCAAATCGTCGATGCGGGCTCCCATGCTCGTCGTCGCCTTGACCGGGGCTATCCTGGGATTGCTCCGATCCACCCCGGAACTGAGAGGCGCCGATGAACTTCGGATCGAGTCATCGCACCGAATTGCTGAACCCGCACCTACTCCCGAGAGTCATGCCTCGACGATCGTGGAGACGGGAGACGGCTTGCTGGCGTCCTGGTTTGGGGGCACAGCGGAAAAAAATCCGGACGTGGGCATTTATGTCTCCCGATTCAAGGGCGGGGCCTGGACAATGCCGGAGAAGGTCGCGGAAGGTACCGAGGACGGTCCGACGCGGTATCCCTGCTGGAATCCGGTCTTGTTCCTCGCTCGTTCCGGACCGCTTTTTCTGTTCTACAAGGTGGGGCCAACCCCTGCCACTTGGTGGGGGCGCGTGATGACTTCGACCAACAATGGCCGGACTTGGTCGCGGTCGGCGCGTTTGCCGGAGACGATTCTGGGCCCCGTCCGCAACAAGCCCGTCTCGTTGAGCGATGGCACCCTTTTGTCTGGATCCAGTACGGAGCATGACGGCTGGCGGGTCCACCTGGAGCGGTTGCAGCTGCCGGTTCCTAATCCGGCGACGGCGGCGAATGCCGGACCCAATGTCGGTGCGTGGGATCCGGCGGAATGGAAATGGCAGCGCTCCTCGCCCCTGCACACGGTGGATCAATTTGAGGCCATTCAGCCGACCGTGTTGGTCTGGGATTCAAGCCGGCTGCAGATTCTCTGCCGGACCCGCACGCAGAAGGTGGTTTCCCAGTCGTGGAGCCTGGATGGCGGATGGACATGGTCGGGGATGACGGCGACCCCTCTGCCCAATCCGAACAGCGGGATCGACGGCTTGGTGCTCAAGGACGGACGCGGCTTGCTGGTGCACAACAACACCGCCCGTGGCCGGGGCGTCCTCGGAATCGCCTTGTCGCGGGACGGTAAAGACTGGCATCAGGCCTTGGAGTTGGAGAATTCCGATGGAGAGTTTTCCTATCCGGCCGTCATTCAAGCGCAAGACGGCCGGATTCATGTCACCTACACGTGGAGGCGTCGCGCGATTCAGCATGTGGTGATTGCGCCATGACGTCCTCTCGACAATCGAATTGACCGCCGAGGCGTTGTCGGCAGTTTTGTTCGCATCGTATGCGGATCACCTTTTTTGCTCGCGCGGGTCTGGTACTGGTAGCGGTCGCAGCCGTGAACGGTGCCCAGCCAACACACCCTCGGTTCGGCTTCCCTGTCTATTCAAATCAGCCGTCCGGGCGGCAGCTCTCCGGCCAACACGCCCCGGCGGGCACACCCGCGTTATCGCCGGACGACGCTCAGCATAAATTCACCGTCCCGGATGGCTACCAGATGCGACTCTTCGCCTCCGAACCGGAGGTCGTCAACCCGGTGGCGATGTCGTGGGATGACCGCGGTCGCCTGTGGGTGTTGGAGCTCTACGAGTATCCTCTGGGTGTCAAGGCCGGCGTCAAAGGTCGAGATCGAATCAAGATTTTGGAAGACGTCGACGGCGATGGCCGGGTCGACACCGTCAAAGTGTTTGCGGATGGATTCTCCCTGGCGACGGGACTCCTGGTGGGCAACGGCGGTGTCTACCTGGGCGAGGCCCCAAACCTGTGGTTTCTTGAGGATACCAACGGCGATGACCTCATGGACAAGAAGACAGCGGTGCTGACGGGTTTTGGTCTGGAGGACCGGCATGAGTTGCTGAACGGGTTCACCTGGGGTCCGGACGGTCGGATATATATGACCCACGGCGTGTTCACGCGCTCGGCGGTGACGGATCCGGACGAGAAGCGGGGCGACGCACGTCCGACCCTTTTGACCGCGGGTGTTGCGCGCTTTGAACCGGCCACGCGCCGGTTCGAGGTGTTCGCGGAAGGTACCAGCAATCCCTGGGGAGTGGATTTCGATGCGAGGGGAAACGCGTTTGTCAGTGCCTGCGTCATTGACCATTTATTTCATCTGGTCCCGGGAGGGATCTACGTCCGGCAGGCGGGCCAGCCTCCCTTTCCGTATGCCTACGAGCTGCTTCCCAGCATCGTCGATCATAAACACCACATGGCGGCGTATGCGGGCGTCTGCATCTATGAGGGCGACCAGTTCCCGGCCGCAGTGCGCGGCGCGGCCTTGATGGGAAATATCCATGACAATGCCATCCATTGGGATCGATTGACTCCCAACGGCTCGACCTTTAAAGCCTCGCCAGTCCGTGACCTGGTGCGGGCCAACGACGGCTGGTTCATGCCAGTCAGCACGCAGGTTGGCCCGGATGGAGCGGTGTGGATCATGGATTGGTATGACCGCTATCCGTGCTACCAAAATGCCAATGCGGATCCCGGAGGTGTCGATCGTGAGCGCGGTCGAATCTGGCGCTTGGTGTACGTCGGAGCAGATCCGACGAGGAAGATCCCGTCGCATCCACCCGGACTGAACATGGGTGCGGCGAGCAGCGGGGATCTGGTGACAGCCCTCGCCCACCCGAACGTATGGCACCGGCGCATGGCTCAACGGATCTTGAACGGCCGGAATGACCCCGCCACGCGAGACCCGTTGCTGAAAAGCCTGCTGGAAACGGCTTCAGCCGACGGCCGACTGACGGCATTTTGGACCCTGTTCAGCTCCGGCCTCGGCAGCGAGGCTATCCTCGACGAGGGAGCCCTGTCCCGCGACGCCGCAATCCGGGAGTGGGCAATGCATCTGACCGGCGATAAGCGCGAGTATAGCGCGGAGGTGACGCAACGCCTCCGCGACGGCAGCCGGGATCCCGACCCGGGTGTGCGGCTCGCAGCAGTCACGGCGATTCGCTGTTTTTTTAGTGGTACGCTGACCGTCAACACCCCGCCGCGCGCCACCGCGAATCCCGTACAAGTCGCCGACTTTCTGGGGACGCTCCTCGCGGCAGACCGGAACACCGTCGACCCCGTTATTCCATTCATGATCTGGATGGCCGTCGAGCCCATGGTCGCCGCGCACACCGGAATCGTCTTGCAATGGTTTTCCACCCACGGAATCAGCAACCAGCCCCTCGCCGGCCGTATCCTCACTCGCGTTTTGCGCCGCATTTGCGATCAACGGAACGGCCGACAACTCGATCTGGCCGTGCAGTTCCTCGATCAACTCCCGGAATCCTCCACGTCACTGACCATCGCCGCACTGGATGGACTTCTTGAAGGCCAACGCGGCAAGGCCCTAATTCCCGCAGTCCCCACCCAACCGCTGATCGACAAACTACTCACCAGCACCCATCGAGAAATCGTGGTCCGAGTTCAGCAGTTGGGAACCTTGTGGGGAGACGCCGCCGCGTTGCAGGCAACGCTCGTGAGAATCGGCAGCCCCTCTGCGCCCGAATCAGACCGACTTGCGGCGATCCGGGCCGTGCGCCAAACCAAGACCGACGACGTCCGGAGTGCCCTGGCGGCGCTGGCAGTCACCAATGCCGCAGACACCCTTCGCGTTGAAGCCATCCGCGCGCTGAGTGAGACGGGCAATGATGCCTCGACGGCGTCGCTCCTGGCCGGGTGGTCAACGTTCGGCATGGCTCCGCGTCGGGCCGTGGCAGAATTGCTAGCGTCACGTCCGGCCTGGGCGGGTCTGCTGTTCAAGGCGATCAACGCCGGCCGAGTGGGACGCAGCGACATTCCGACGACCGTGATTCGCAACCTGGTTGGCAGCAACAACGACACCGTCCGTCGTCAAGCCCAACAGGTGTTTGGCCGGATCCAGGAAGCCCCGGCTGAAAAGCTCAAGCTGATCGCGGAAAAACGGAAAGTGATTATCGACGGCCCCGTGGATCTGGCGGCCGGGCGCCAGATCGCGCAGAAAACGTGCCTCGTCTGTCACAAATTGCATGGTGGCAATGCCGAAGTCGGACCCGACCTGACCGGTGTGGGGCGGAGTTCCCTGGATGCACTGTTGCATAATGTGATCCACCCCAACGAAATCATCGGTCAAGGCTATGAAAACGTCGTCCTTGATCTGCGCGATGGACGTACACTGACCGGGCGGGTGATCGAGAGTAACGACCTGCGGATCCGGATGCTCCTCGCAGGGCCCCAGGAAGAGATCATTGCCCGCAGCGATGTGAAATCCGAGGTGGTGAGCGAAAATTCCGTGATGCCGGAAGGGCTGGAGCAAATGCCGGACGCGGATTTCCGGAATCTCATCTGGTACATCCTGGCACCTCCCGAGGATGGTAAGCCATTGACCCCCGAACGGCGGAAGGAGCTAGTCGGATCTCTCTAAGTTGTCGGAAGGCACCGGTGAGGATCCGGAGTCCATCTCTGCCCATGGAACCCTTGCTTTGATTCCTTCCCGCTGTAAGTGCCTGAGCCTGAGTAGCTCTCATCAGGTTAGTCCCGTCAATCGATTCTCCCCGGTCAAAAACCCGACTTGGCAGAGGCAGTTATTCGCCTAAGATTCACCTCTGTCTTTTTGACTGACTTCCAACTTTGAATACCAAAGGTTCCCTCTCCAACGATTCGGCGGTAGCGCCGTCTCCCCGGCCGGAAACGGCCACTCGCTCGGGCTCAGCCCTGACCCGGTACCGCGATTCTTTGGCCGACCTTGCCGACTTGGTGCTTGCCGGCAAGTCGCCGGAAGAAGCCAAGCTGATCATCCGCGAGTTCATCGAGGACCTGCGCACGCGAGGGCACTCAATCGCCACGGTCACTTCAACGCCGTACTTGAACACAATTCCGACCGATCAGGAACCCGAATACCCAGGCGACCTGGTGCTCGAACGGCAGATCAAATCCTACGTCCGCTGGAATGCCATGGCCATGGTAGTGAAAGCCAACTCCGGCAACTTGGGCGTCGGCGGCCACATCTCCACCTACGCGTCACTCGCGACGCTTTATGAGGTTGGCTACAATCACTTCTTCCGTGGGGGCGATGATGGACGGACGGCCGACCTGATCTACTTCCAGGGCCATGCCTCACCGGGCAATTACGCCCGCGCCTATGTTGAGGGCCGCTTGACGGAGCAACATCTCCACAATTTTCGTCAGGAACTGCAGTCGCACCCGGGCCTTTCCAGTTATCCTCATCCCTACCTGATGCCGGATTTTTGGCAGTTCCCGACCGTGTCCATGGGACTCGGCCCGATTCACTCGATCTATCAGGCCCGATTTAGCCGCTATCTGCAAAACCGAGGGCTGATACCGCCGCAGGCGGAGCATGATCCAAAGATCTGGAGTTTCATCGGCGATGGCGAATCGGATGAACCGGAAACGATGGGGGCCATCGGTCTGGCCGCGCGCGAGGGGCTCGATAACCTCGTTTGGGTGGTAAATTGCAACCTCCAGCGCCTCGACGGACCGGTCCGGGGCAACGGCAAGGTCATCCAGGACCTCGAAGGCCAATTCCGAGGCGCCGGCTGGAATGTGATCAAAGTGATCTGGGGCGGCAACTGGGATGCACTGCTCGCCCAGGATGACACCGGACTCCTCGCCCGCCGCATGGAGGAGGTGGTGGACGGTGAATATCAGAAATATGTCGTCGAGCCCGGCAGCTATATCCGCCGAAATTTCTTCGGCAAGTACCCCGAGTTGCTTTCGTTGGTGAAAAAGTATTCTGACGACCAACTGAAAAAGCTCATGCGCGGTGGACATGATCCCCGCAAGGTGTATGCCGCCTATAAGCTCGCCACCACTCCCAATGGGCGCCCCACCGTGATCCTTGCGAAAACCGTCAAAGGCTACGGTCTCGGCGAAGCGGGCGAAGGCCGCAACCAAACCCATGGCCAAAAGAAACTCAACGAACGCGAGCTGCGGGAGTTCCGAGCTCGGTTCAATATCCCGGTTTCCGATGAAGTGATCGCCGACATGCCGTTCTTCCGACCGCCGTTGGATGGGCCGGAAGGCCGCTACTTGACCGCCCGCCGCCAGGCCCTGCACGGAGACGTGCCCAAGCGCCTGCCCCGGGCGCCGAAACTGTTGGCTCCAAGCCACTCGGAGTTTCCGTCTCTCCTCTCCGGCGCTGTTCTCAAGAACGCATCGACCACCAAGGCCTATACCGTGCTGCTCAGCGCCCTCCTTCGGCACCCGGGGGTCGGCAAATACATCGTGCCCATCGTTCCGGATGAAGCGCGCACGTTTGGGATGGAGGGCTTGTTTACCCAGGTGGGTATTTTCTCATCGAAGGGACAACTTTATAATCCGGTCGATTCGAGCAGCTCCATGCCCTACAAGGAGTCCAAAACCGGCCAATTGCTCGAGGAGGGCATCAACGAGGCCGGTGCCATGGGCAGCTTTGTTGCGGCAGGAACGGCCTACTGCAACCATGGCGTTCCCACCATTCCGTTCTATATCTACTACTCGATGTTCGGATTTCAGCGGGTCGGTGATCAGATCTGGCTCGCCGCAGATAGCCGGTGCCGGGGCTTCCTCTTCGGGGCCACCTCCGGACGAACCACGCTGAACGGTGAGGGACTCCAGCATCAGGATGCCCAAAGCCACCTGGTTGCCACAACCGTTCCCACGTTGTACTGCTACGAGCCGGCCTTCGGCTATGAACTAGTCGTCATCGTCTGCGATGGAATCAGGCGGATGTACGAGGAGGGCGAGGATATCTTTTACTATATCTCCCTGCACAACGAGGATTTCAAGCACCCGCCAATGCCCGAGGGCGATCAGGTGGTTTCCGGCATCCTCAATGGAATGTACAAGCTCAAGTCCGGCCGCACCGACCTGAAGCCCAAAGTCCAACTGTTGAGCTCGGGCTCCATCCTCCTTCAGGCCCTGAAAGCCCAGGAGATACTCGAAACGTATGGAGTAAGCGCCGATGTTTGGAGCGTGACCAGTTTCAAACGCCTTCGGACCGAGGCTCTCGCCGCGCAACGTTGGAACATGCTCCACCCCACCGCAAACCCGAGGGTCAGTTTCCTCGAGACAACGGTTGCCACCGAGTCCGGCAGTTGGGTGGCCGTCACCGATAACCTGAAACTGGTGGCGGATCAAATCGCTCCCTGGCTGCCCGGTGGCCTGACATCGCTAGGGTGTGACGGTTTCGGCCGCAGCGAATCCCGTCCGGTGCTGCGACGGTTTTTTGAAATTGACGCGGAATGCACCGCTGTCGGCGCCCTCTATTCGCTCGTCCGCAAGGGGGAACTTCCCGCCGCGACCCTGGAAACCGCTCTTCGTGAACTCGGCGTCGACCCGGAGAAATCCTTCGGCGTGTGCGTCTAATCTTGCCAAGAGCCTCCGCTCAACGAAGTTCCCGCCCATGGAACTGTCGATGGAATCCGTCCATGCGGACGCTAGGCCCGCTGCCGTGGCCATTTCGGCCCGGTCGGAACGGCAGGCCATGGATTGGAGTCTGGTCTTAGCCAGTCAGGGAATTGATGTCACGATCGCGCAGCCGGGGCCGATACTCTGGCAGTTGTTGGTTGCACCTGCCGACCATCCCCGTGCATTGACGGCCATTCGGCGATTCCGCCTCGAAAATCGTCACTGGGCTTGGCGGCATATGCTGCCGTCCGGATCCATTGCGATTCATCCCGCCGCTTTGGCCTGGGTCGCCGTGCTTGTTGCGATCCACGCGGCGCTGCCGCCCGAGCTGGTGGAGCGAGGCTTGTTTAACACACGGTTGGTGAGGGCTGGCGAATGGTGGCGAGCCATTACGGCGGTCGGTCTCCACGCTGATCTGGCTCATCTCGCCGCCAATTCGGCCATTGGTCTCATTGTTCTGGGTCTGGCCATGACGCAGTTTGGGGCGGTGCGGGCAACCACACTCACCGGGCTGGCCGCCGCTCTCGCTAATTTTTCCGCCCTGGCTTGGCGCAACCATGAATATACCGGGCTCGGTGCCTCGGGGATGGTCATGGCCGCGATCGGTCTAATCACGTCTGAGCCGGTCACGCAATGGCGCCTCAGCCGATTCGCCACTCGATCCATCCTCAGCGCACTGGGTGCGGGGACTTGCCTCTTCTTGCTATTGGGCACCAGCGGACGCGGTGATGTGCTGGTTCATACCGCCGGATTCATTTGGGGACTGGCGCTCGGAGGCGCTGCAGCCTGGATGGGAAGCCGGCCGCGCCCGTGACGGCGGCATCGGATGGGTTGGATCCAGAGGGCCAACTGTGATTTCGCCGATCGCAGGCAATGCCGCAGTTCGCTGAAGGTGGGCGCGGAGTGCTGGCCCGTAGCCACGGGCGCGAGACCGTGGGACGATTCACTTTCCGATCACCAAGACACTTTCGGCGACTCCCAGCTCAGGCGCGCGTGCCTTTCCGGGCCATGAATCCAAGACGGGTCGCAGCATCGCGCGTTCCTGGGGAACGGGAATTGCCGCCACTCCCAAATCATTCCGATAGAAGCCAACAATCGTTCCCGGCAAGGATGCCTCCCAGCCCTGAATCACACTCGAAGGGTTCAACCGTTTAACGCTCGATGGTGTGGCAGTTTTTTCCGCCGTGCTTGATTCAATTGCTCGCGCCGAGGGGGATACGTTCAGAGCGGGGCGTTCGGCCGAAACAAACTTTGGCCGGAGCACACCATCCACCAGGGTGGCTTGAACCACCCGGTGAATCGCCGGCCGGGGCGCAGCCGGCGGCGGAAGCACTGTAAAATAGGTCGATTGCATCGCTGCCTTGTCTTCAAGACCGACCACGTCGTCTCCATTGAAGTCGAAGCGCGCATCAAATCCGGCCTCGGCTGCGGTCCGCCCAAACGTCTCCCGGAAAGCAAACAGATCAACGAAATCCACGTCGCGATCGCCATCCTGATCACCGAACAGACGGTGGAATGACTCCGAGTTATCCGCTGTGAGGGCATTTCCTGCGGCATCCGTTACCGCCGAGCCGATCACGGTTGCCACATAGTTTCCGTCGGGCACCGATCCACCCGTCAGCGCAGGGAACGTCCACCGGATTGTGGCTCCACCAACCCCGGTGCCCTGCAGGGCGGACCCGGAGGCGTCGAGCGATGCCGTCAGGTTGGTCAATTTCAACGCCGGCCCCCCATTGTTTGCGAAAACCGCTTCGCTGAATTGTACTTCGAGCGACGTGACCATCGATCGCTGCGTGTCGCCACTACCAATGACCCACCTCACGACCTGCGGTCCGACACGATCGACTGTGAATTGCTCCTCCGTAATGATTGGACCCTCGGAATTCTGAACGCGCACTCGGACGGCATTGGGCCCGTCTTTCATCGAGACATTCTGGAATAGGTACTGCCCGCTGCCATCCGACGTCACCGTGCCGTCGTTAAATCCGTCCCCGTTGAGGTCGAGGTCCACCGTAGTATTCGGAAGCGTATCGCCAGCGAGAGTCACTACCGGCTTATTGGTGAGGCGGTCACCGGCGAGACCCGAATCGGATTCCGGTGCCAACTGCAAGGACAACGGAGTGCCGACCAGCAACTCGACGTCATCGACGACAACCCTTGAAGTGGAGTCACCCCCCGTCAGCGACAGCACGAGGCGGACGACCGTCCCTTCATCACCACGATTCGATACCGGGATTTCAATCGTCACCGGAACCGTAATATCAGCGGTCGAGCCGGAGGCACCAGCACCCGGAACACGGGTTGACTCCGCAAAGTAAACCACGCGGCTGCCCTGCAGGTTAAACCCGGCATCGCTGAGCGTGAGATTCTGCGGCGCGCCGAACAGGGATCCGGTGGAACCTTCCAGGAAGCTGATCTCAAACGTCGGCGGGAGCTCCCCTCCTTGCTTCAAGTCGACTACGCGCAGGGTAAACCGAAGCGCCCTCACACCGGCCGGCAGCGCGAAGGTTTGCTCGAACCGACTGATTTCCGCCGCTCCGCCGCGCAGCTCGCCAACTCCATCGCGAACGTCAGCATTCCCGATGCTCGTCCAACCAAACCTCGGATCGGATGCGCTTGAAATCGTGAACGTGCCGTTCGTAAATCCGGGCGGGAACGCCGCGAAGTTCACGCTGCTCACACTCGACGTCGCCTTGAGATCCACGGAATGCGCCCCGGCGGGTGCTGTCTGTCCAAATCCGGTTGGCAAACTGACGCGCACGGAGTATGTGCCTCGCGTCAAGCCGCTGAATTGATACGAACCATCCGCTCCAGTCACCACAGTCACTTCGTCGAGATCGAGAACACCGTTGGCATTGAAGTCGAGGAACACTTCGGAATCCGTCAGCCCCGTCTCGCCGTTGTCGCGAATTCCATTTCCATTCGCGTCGACAAAAACTCCACCGCGGATCGATCCCGTTGTTTGCCGGCCGAGCAACACTGCCTCGCCGGCACCCGTGTTCGGCACAATCGCTTGGGCCAGCGACGTCACCGTGTCGAGAGCATCCGCGGCCACCACCGAATAGGTACCGGGACGCAATCCCGCAAACGTGAACCCACCCGTGCTGTTGGTCGTGACGGAGGTCTCATCCAAATCCAGCGAACGATTCCCGTTACGATCAATGAAGACGGTGACATTAGATACTCCAGCTTCGGTGCCATCACGCTGGCCGTTGACGTTTTGATCGTTGTACACTGTGCCAGCAATAGCACCGAGCGCGATGGCACCGAAATCCGGCCCGGCCGCAACGCTGACGCTGGTTTGCACCGTGATCGGAACCGCGCTGCCAAGATCGGTGGGGGGTGACGTTAGTGAGGATCCGGCCGGCACAACCACATTGATCAAATACGACGCAGGCGCTTCGAGCTCCAACTTGTAGTTACCGTCAACGTCGGTCTTAGCCTGTTGCTCGCCGGAATCCAAAGCGCCGTTCTCGTTCCTATCGACATAAATCGTCCAATCGGCCAATCCAGATTCACCCGTATCGAACCGGCCGTTTTGATTCGTGTCATGGAATACCCTTCCCTGCACGGGCACCACCGGACCCGAGCCGCGGCGAATCTTCCCAGCGGCGTACTCCGAGGTAATTGGGGGATGTTTGCTGTCGAGCAGCACGGCGTACACGTGATAGTCACCGCGTGGCATCGTCGACACATCCCAGGAAATCGTCGCCTTGCCGCCAATCAGTGGAACGTCATCGATGGACGAGCCGTTGGTTCCCTGGCCGGTTTGATCGTAGTAGAAGTAGACGCGGGCGTTCGGATCGGTACTCGTCGACGTTGCCTCGATGTTCACCGCATTGCCCGCCTGGTCAGTGACTGGATTGACAACCTGCAGGTCCGGTGCCGGTCCTGAATCCCGAATGGCGTCAAACGTCACGTCGCCCAATCCGGCTCGCGGCACAATCAGCTTGTACTGACCCGACTTCGGGGCGGCGACAAAGACCGATTTACCTGTCGGGCTGGTGAGTGAATCAACGACTGCCATGTTGTTCTTAGCGAAATCCGCCTCCGAAATCCGAGTGCCATCCGGCAATTGAACCGTGAGCGGGACGGCGGCACTGGTGGAATTCGTCCAATTGGCACCTAACATCACCCACTCCGTATCCGATGCGACACGGAAGACTCCCTCTGCGTCCGCGGGCGACGAGGAAGTAACACTGAGACCGTCGATCAGGGCCGCTCCAAGGAGAACTCCCCGTTTCGAAACCGGCTCGAAGATCCAATCCGGCGAGCCATCGAAGTGCACAATGACGCCCAGGGTTTGCTTCCCTCCGATCGTGCGTCCAGCGATCGTGAATGATGGGAAATCAAAGGTGCCCCATCCTGCGACAAAGCTCGCGACCGATTGCCCCTCTTTATAGTGCAGCTTTGCGCTGGTGCTTAATAGCGCCACACCCCAGAGGCTCTTGGGAATGGGTGAAACCGAGGGCAGCCTGACGGATGCGCTGCCAGAAATGTCCAGCCTCACGCGATCTTTTGCGTCCAGGTTCAGATCCCCGGTCTGTGAGATCAATCCATCCAAAATCGCCAGGTCTCCATGCATGGTGAAAGTCGATGTGCTCCAATTGATATCCACCGTGAGGCTACCCTTGGCGAGCCCTGTGAAGGTCAAGACATCGCCAACCGCGATCGCCGTTGCCGTCGCCTTGAGATGAGTCTTGTCAACTTCAGCGTCCAATCGGACGGCAAATGCGACACCGCTGACGGGCCCACCCGCCCAACCCGGTAGTGGCACGGGAACATTCGGCCCTGCGGAAATCACCAGAGTGCCCTTGAAGAGTATCGGCTTGCTGGGATCCGCCAGGTTTTCAACACCCGCCCCGGCGCCGATCAGGAAGGCTCCCGTCGTACCCAACGGAATCTTTATGGGGAATGGTATAGCGTCGGCATATACCTTGTTCAGCTTGCCCTCGAAGAATCCGAGCGTCACATCAACGCCAACGCCTCCCGGGAAAGTCAACTTGGCCGAGCCTTCGTAGAAATTCTTGATCGTGTCGAACTTGAATACGACCTCGTTGATCTCCCACACGCCTTTGACAATGATGATATTCTCGACCTTCACTGTTCCAACCAGCGCAACGAAGTTCTCTCCATCCTTTCGCAGTATCCGGATGGAATTCTTATCTTTCTCGCTGAAGTCGAAAGTGACCACTGCGCCGCGGACTTTCGCTGTCATCTTCCCGGTGATGGTGAACTGATCGTACAGGTCAAAATTGATCGCCGTGGGATCGGCAGGGGCCGGGAGCGCGGCGGCTCCTTCCGCAGACAACCCCATCTTATACACTAATTTTAAATTCTCACCGTGAACCTCAATCTTATTGAACAGCGTGAAGTCCACGTTATCGATGGTGATCTCACCGCCACGGAAGTATATAGCATCAGCATTGATCACCAATTCCTGGCCTTTCTTCAGCTCGGCCTTGATTTGTGTGGCACCGATCGGTTTGCCAAATTTTTCCGGCAGTATGAGGAACCCGCGCAATTCAACCTGCGGTTCCCAGTAAACGAGGTTCGCCTTGTTGTGGTCCGCGAGCAAATGGATGTAGTTGATGTTCAGCTCTGCCCCGAAAACCTTCACCGTCTTCGTAACGCCCGTCTGAATCGTCAAGTCAACAAACTTGGAATCCTTGAACGAGAAGTCGACGTCCGCCTTGTCGTAATCGGGACTGATAATCTTCGCTTTCCCGGTCACGTCCACCGTATCGACCGTGAGCTTCTTGAGAATGTCGATCTGAACATCCGTAATCCTCCAGTTGCCCAGTTTCGCGGGCTGGTTGTCGGGAACGCCCGGGACGGGTTTAGTTAGATCGATGCGTTCCGCCGTAAGTCGCGCGTTGGCCTCGAACTGAATTTTGCCATCCGCCTCTTCCTTCACCAGGATTCGACGGTCATTACCGGCGTCGTCTTTTCCCGATAGATTGACTTCAAGGTGGCCCATCGACGGTATCTGGAACTTGCCGGTCAGAATGGCCTGCTTTAATTCGAAGGTATATTTGAACCGGACCTCGATCTTGATAGCGATGACTTCGAGTGAATTGAAAAGGTTAAACTTAACCGTGTCTCGCTTCTCAGGATCGGTCGCCGCAGGATCTTCCAGCGTAATGAGTCCCTCCGTCACCTGAACGCCCCGCGAGTCGACAATTAAACGGTCCGCCGTATCTTTGCCGTTCTTATCGGTACCGATCGACGTCTTGATCTCTTTTCCGCCCGTAATCTTCTTCGGCAGGCTGACCTCGCCGCGGATCTTCAGCTGCGGATCCCATGCCGGCTGCTTTTCACCGGGTTTGAGAGGCGGATCATTTGCATCCAATTTACGGTGCGACACAAAGTCGAAATCCTTCAGCAGGAAATCAAATCCAAGCAGCGAAAACGCGATTCCCTCGTCGTTTTTCAAATTGAGATGAATCTGCTCGGGCTCGTTGTCCTTCGCCGGGGTTATATCGAGTTGCAATTCGCTGTCTGTCTTGGCCCCCGGCGTTTTCAGCAAGGCGGTCCCATGGATCTCCAGTCCGGTGTCCGTCGTCTTCACAGACATCTTCAATTCCTTCAATTGCCATTTTCCGTCCTTGGTAATGTTGAACGGCCCTTTCAATTGAATCTCTCCGTTGACCCGGATTCCCTTGCTGGAAAGTTCTACATAACGATCGGCACCCGAGGCGTCTTTACCCGTAAAGTCGATAATCGCCGCCCGCTCGGTCTTGGAATCCGGCGTCTCGATCATCTCGGTAAGCGTGATTTTGCCGTGTAGAATGAGGACGGATTCCTTGCTGCCGTCCTTATTGGTTCGCTTCTCGAACTGGAAAGACATGTTCTCGAAGACAGCCTTGAAGCTGCGGAACACCTTGCCGCCCGACTTGTCTTCGAGCGGCATCGGCTTGTTATCTTTTCCATTCCGTGTCTCATCCTGAGTGATCTGAATGCGCTCGTCATCCTTGTCGGGCGTTGTGACCGTGGGCGCCTTATTCGCGTCCTGATCTTTCATCGCACCGACTAGATTCTCGTCCGGCCGACCGAGTCCGGAGACTTCGATGAGCGGATCCCACTCCTTAGTGTCGGTCAGGTTGCGGTCGGACTTGAAGCTGACCTTTCCGCCGTCGGCTTTGGCGTACTTGATACCGGAAACCCAGAATTCATTGCCGATGAATTCACTCTTCCATACGAGGCGGTAATCCTCCCCTTCCTCGGCCGCGACCGTGAACGAGACCTTCAGAACATCATTGCCTTTCGGATCCAAGACCTTGCCTTCACCGGTTACATCCCACTTTCCGTCCGCCTTCGGGGTCAGCCTGACCTTGAGGTCCTTTATCACCCAACCCGCATCAAACTCGATCGGATCTACCGTCGCATACCCTCCTACAAATTGAGTATCGACGCCACCGTTGCCGTCATCACCCAGCGTGAAGTGTGCAATTCCATCCTTAACGATATCCAGGTTCATTCGGGCTCCACCCAATTGAGGAAGAAGAAAGGATCCATCAACACCCAGTCGTGCTGGTTCACTGGAGGTAAAGCCACCTAAGAAACCCAATGTTTCGGTCTGCAGCTTAAATCCGGTGAGATTATAAAGCTGTGCTTCATTGGGACCCTTTGGATCCACTCTTACCGCTACTAACAGCCCTCCGTTAGCTCCAATTCGCACTGTGTTGAATCCGGAGAAAAAGTCCTTCGGGACAAGATCAAAGGGTTTGCCGGGGAATGGCTGGAAATTGTCCGGAAGTTGGAGTGCCGTATACAACTGTAACTCGCCCGGGTACGGAACAAAACCGCCGGGCGCTAACGGGTGGGATTTGGCAAAGCCGATATACCGAATGGTCTGCGGCACCCCACCTATCTTGAACACAGCCGCAGGATCACCCACAACCTTTGCCACCGTAGCTAGCTCAAGGGTCCCGTCCGGATTCCTGAAGAATCCGAAGCGAATCGTCCCATCTAGCAGGACGTCATTCACGCCGCCAATCAGCGCCTTAAACTTGCCCCTGACCTCAATAAAACCATTCTTGAAGTCGATGGTCGTGGTGCCGCCGTCAGCCTGAAGGATTCCAACGAACGCGACGCTAGGCAAAGGCTCGAATCCGATATTGATCAATCCGTTGACCGTTGCCCGGAGCGTTTCGTCATCGTATTCCCACGGTTTATCCGGGCTAAAGCGCAACGGCAGAGTCTCGCCTCCAGGGGCCTTCTTGTAGCCGACGTTGTCGTCTTTTTTCGACTCCACGACTGTGCCAGTTTGTGGAGGCGATTTTTCTCCCATTTGCGCAGCCCCTCGTGGCGGTCCTCGAACGGATTCTGCATCTAATCCAGGCCGACTCGGCGCATCCAGAACCACGACCCACTCCAGCTGGTTCGCGTCAATGCCAGCAGGAATAACAATCTTGGAGAGATCCACAGCGACGACCCGCGTGCGGGCACCGCCGACTGCAAATTTACCGGCGAAATCTTCCGTGCCCCCCAGCCGTCGAATCCGGAGATGCCAAATGCCCGCGGAAATATTGTCCGCCTGTGTGACGTCCTCATCCGTGCCGATCCAGAGTTCTTCGGACCATTTCTCACCTTCACGAACAGCGGCATCCCCTGAATTCTTCATCGTGTACTGAAGTTGGGGCTTGTCGCTGAGCACCACGAATTTACGAGTGTTCGAGTTGAACGCGACCCAGGGGCGGACGATTTCACCAACCACAAGGTTCGGCAACCGGAGCTTCAGAAGGCCCGTTGCCGTATTGTTGGCCTCGCTGTTCTCGGTCACCGTATTGGCAGTGTCGAGTTCGACTTGCCACTTCAGACCCACGAGATCTTCGGATGAAAGTGTCCCGGCACCGGAATTGCCGGTGATGATCGGGAACTTGAGCGACAATTCCCGTTTACCTGCGCTGGTGTAAGCACCTTCGGTGATCAATCGCTTCAAACCGTTGCTGTTAACGAGGTACAGCTTTTCAGTCCAGGACGTCCCTGGCACCGGAGTTCCTGCGCCGAAACTCACGGTATAACTGACCTTGGTGTCCCCACCTGACTCGGCCTCAGAGTCCGGGAAGTCGCTTACATACAAATCACCACCAATCGTTATCCGTGAAGTTAATCCTTGGGGACGACCGCCACCGGTGTTGATCCGGCCCACAAAGACCTTCGGATTAATCGTGTCCAGTGGCATCCTCGATAGGACGTCAGCGGAGGTTAAGTTTACCGTCTTGATGATCTCAGCGATGTCATAGACATAGATACCGCGATCGAGTCCGGTGCGATATGCTGCCAGAATCTTGGTTCCGTCGGGTGAGATTACCAGGTTGTCCGGGAAGCTGTTGGGCACCATGACGGTGGCCGCAACGAGCTGAGGAGCTCCATGGGCGCCGAAGGGATCCTTGATGATACCGATGTTGCCGCCAGCCGTGAACGGCGGGATGTTGGGATCGTGCGAGGGCAGACCTTCGATGAATTGGTTAAACCCAGAGACAAACGCGTAATCGCCATTGGGCAGCACCGCGGCCCCGATTGCGTTGTTGAAGTCGAAGGCATCGGTGCGTGAGCCGAGGTTCAATTCGGCGAAGAGCGACTTCAGGTTGTTTATCGATCCGAATCCATTTCCGTCAGTCAGCCGGTTCGCATATACGACTCGTCCCGACTGATTGCTAGCAGTGACGCCGTAAGGCTCATTGCTCGCCACGATCACAGCCGACGCCTTGAGACGCACCCCGTCGTCCGAGGATGACACGTCATAGACCAGAATCTTTCCAGCACGGGACCGTCGTCCCGAGCCGAACATCACCGCATCGGGCGCGGCGGCGTAGACCTTGGAACCGTCCGCATCGATTGCAACGCCTCGCAAACCGCTCGGTGCCGGCGAAGCCAGCACCGTCTGGATCACCTGATGATAGGTGGGTGAACCCACACGGATATCGATCACGTAGAGGTTTGGAGATTTTTCATCGGTGACCACGACAAAATCGTTACCGGGGCTCGACGCAACCCAGAATGCCGCAGCACCCGCCGGGAGAAGGATAGCATCAATGGCCGGTGTGCTCGGATCCGCATCGATGGGTTGCAATGTGACCGCGTCGAAGATTGCGACGCCATTTGAACCGAAGAGCGAGGCGTAGAGCCGCGTGAGGTCCGCCGTTAGCGTCAGAGCTCGGGCGGAGCCAGTCGTGACAGGAATCTTGGCCAAAGCGACCGGCAACGCCGTTCTGGCGTCGAGCACCAGGATTTCGTTCGTGCTCGAGAGCACAGCGAAAACATAGTTGTTCTCGATTGGCAGTCGCACGGGCGCACTGATTACCGTCACAGGTTCATATTTGAGGCCCTGCCCGTCGTCAGCCGGCGCGGGAATGTTTTGCGTCCGATGGACGCGGATTTGAACAGCGCCGATGGCGATATTCTTCGGCACTTGAACCGAGAGAATCTTGGTCGCGGAGTTATAGGTCAGGGCCTTGCTGTCAACAACCACCGGAGTTGATTTCCTGGAATTGTTGGTCCCATCCGCAATCGCTTCAAACACGACAGAAATATCCTGAAGCGAACTGCCAAGCCCTTGGGGTGCCAACGCCCATAGGAAACGATCCACCTTCAGGTCGAGGTACACCTGGACGCTGTCGCCGGATCCCCCCAAGCGGGACGTAGCGCTGAGGATCACCGGCGGCTGGCTCGGATGATCGGTTGGTAATACCGTGTTCTTGAATTGGGCGTTGACAGCCAGCGTCTGATTCGCAATCACCGAAACAACGGTCGAAGTGAATACCGGCACCGGGGAATCAATCGTCTTTTCGCAGACGTAGAGCTTGTAACGCCTCGTGTCGAACCGTGCGACATAGTCCAGCTGCCCGCGGAGCAACAGGTTCAAAATGCTGTCAGCCAAAAGAATTCCTGAAACGCCGGAATTGCCCTTCAGCGGTGAATCCACAACAACAACAATCGGCACGGCGAGGCTGACGCCCGGGAATGGCGGACCCAGGGGCCGCGGAGTTGCGGAATTGGCACCGCTCGGTGCAGACTCGGGTTTGGCCAACAAATAGAATCCGAGCGAGTTAATCGCGATCGGGTTCTGCAGATCGAGATGGCCACGCACCAAGCCGGTGCTGGATGTGTCCACCAAACTCACTAAATAGTCACCACTCTCCGTAACGCCCGGGGTCGGCACGGACGTATCGGTCTGCACCAAGCTGTCCTGGCCAACCACTCCGAACGCCACCTGGATCCACGCCTTCTCAGGTGCCCCATCAAGGCCAGGGACCTCTCCGGCGCGATAGAAGACCACCTGCGTGCCCGCCAATGTTCCGAGCATGCGCACCGCAACCTGAATCGGGCGAACAGCAGGCGTTGCTCCGATTTCGAGACGGAAGCCGGTACCAAAAACTTGGCCCGGGATCAGCGCATAAGGCAGCTCATCCTCCCGGAGTGTATTGTACAGGACCGTCGCGTTGCCGGGGAGTGCACCGGGAGAAACTGTCAGGCGCGTTCCGTCCGTTGTACTCACCACCCCGCCGTTCGAGCCAACGACAATCGGCGCCGGTTTCGCTGCCTCGACCCGCACCCGAATCTTCAACGCCAGGAAGCGGTAGAGGACCGTCACGGTGGTCTCACCGGCCTTCAACCCGGTGACCACGCCCTCCGCCGTCACACGGGCGATTGATTCATCACCGGAGACGTACCGGGTGCCAGACGCGGCGGACGTCAGATCCGCGCTATTGCCACCGAATACTCGCAAAGCCTGGGCCCCAATCCCGGGCTCAACCACGATCGCGCCGGGTGCAACCCGCAGTCCGGCATTCGCCAAGTCACGGTCCGCGGAGGCAAGACGGCCCACCGCCACGGCCACGGCTGCATGGAGATTACCGCGGCTGACAATGAGCGCGGCCTCGCCATCTTGAATCGCAATTGCGCCTCCGTTTGCTCCCACAGCGACGATGGCAGGATTCGTCGACGCATAGGTCAGGCTGCCGGCGCTCAACGGCACATCCTTGGCATCGGCGAAATCGCCAAAGACCGAGAGGAGCCATGCCGTGCCAGTCGTAACCCGCGTCGTCAAATCTCCGACGCGGAGCGACAAGAGGGCCGCATCACTGATCTGGACGGTCACCGTGGCGACATTGCTGACCACCCCAGCGTCATCCGCCGTCACCTTGAATGAGCCGACGGGTTGCGAACCGACCGCAGGTTGGAAGAATGCGAATTGGCCGTCGTTCGACAAGATGACGGTTCCGCCAACTACATTGCTCAGGCTGAATTTATGGCCCGTGCCTGAACCGTTGACAAGGGATTGGAGATCAATTCGAACAGCAAAATCACGATGCGTTCCCGTCGCCAAGTCATGGAGGCTCGGCGCCGGAGTGAGGACCGAACCCAGGTTGAAATTGAGCAGGCTCACGTCGTCGGGATCGACGACACCATCGCGGTTCGCATCCGCAGCAAGGCTGTAGCCCGCCTGGCCGCTGCGAGTTCCCAAAGCGGAGCGAACCTTGGCTAGATCCGCGCCATCGACGAGACCATTTAAGTCAGCGTCACCTGCAAGGAATGATTCGACCGTGTACCTACCAGCTGTCGTAGTGTCGACGCCGGTAACAGCCACACCTAGGCTAGCCCCCGCTTCAACAAGGTAGAGCGCGAGGGTCCGGTTTCCAAAGGTTGACGTCACAACCGGCGAGAGTCCGGCGATCCTCGCCATTCCCGGCAACAATCCCTGTTCACCGCGGATTTCAATTCCGATCAGCACCCGGCCGGCCGCGGACGTTTCCCGGCCACGCACATCCAGAGCCACGATCGCCGTTCCGCCGGCAGCCAGGGTTCCGGTTGCGGCCCCGGATGACGCGGCACCCGACAGGATCAACCGGCCAACCACCGGCAAGATTGCCGTGTAGATCCCTTTGTCGTCGTATTGAACTGCTTGTCCGGGCTGGGTGGACGTTGCCGTTAGTAGCACGAGCCGTCCGTCAGCATAGGCCAGATGTGCTGCGTCCGAAGATAGCGGTGGCTGAACACCCGTCAGAAGGCCGCCTTGGTAGGTATAGGTCGTCACTCCTCCCGACGAATCAATTACCCGATTGAGGTGTCCAAGGGCATCATGCTCGAATGCGATCCGCTTTCCGTTGCTCGCAATAATTCCACTGTCGCTCCAAAGAAGGCTAGCACCCGTCGCATTCGCGACCGTCCGCAAGTTCTCACCTTGATAGTTCCATCGGGTGCCATCGGACCCCGTCAAGGACCACTCAGTCGAATCGCCCGTATTGGGAACGTCCGCGAATGGATTGTAAAGGCGGCCGGTCTCCGCTTCGTAGAACTGTCCGTTAATCTGGGTAAGGAGGACGGAGCCACTCTCGAGTCGATATCCGGCACCTGTATCCGCCGTCCACGTTGGTCTGAAAAGATTGAGCGAAGTACCAGCAACCCGCGCTGGGCTAAACCCAAAGCCGACTCGTTGGCCATCCGGCAGATTCAGATAAACGCGGCTGCGATCATCCAAACCGCCTCCGAGGACACTCGTCCGAATAGACGCCTGAACGTCCGCGCCCAACAAATTCCACCCGCCGCCAAAGGTACCATCGACATCGTAGCGAAGGCTATTATAGCTCCGTGTGATTTGAACCGGTACTCCACCAAGGACAGTTGTCAGATCCGTGGACTCGGTAGTGAAGGCACCCGTCTTCGCAGCGGAGCTGATTTCGATCAACCGCTCGAGAAGGCTTGAACGACCGGAAATATCCACAGCAGTCAATCGGAGACGGTAGAATCCGTTGAGCAATTTGGCCGGATCGATGGCCGTCAAGGTACCCGTCACAGAACGATCGCCCGAGGCGAGGATGACGAAGCGATCCGAGCCATTCGGCGCAATCTCGAGCTGATACGCGTCCAGGTTGGTGTCATAAACCGATCCGGTCACCGGCACAGACTGGGTGATCGGCAAGCCCAAGCCTGCCGAGAACTCAATTTCAGGGGCGATCGAATCATTGGGATCGCGGACCTTAAGAACTCGCTCGGTGGTGCCAACTTGGTTATCCACATCCAACGCAATGGCCCTAATAAGGTAGTGTCCGGAATTGCTGGGGGTGAATGTTACCCGGCCAAATTTATTGAGAGATTGCGAAACACCGTTGATTGAGAGTGAAATCGACCGGAGGTTGGCGATGCCGGTTGCGCTGGCCTGCAGGACGACCGATTGACCCAAACTCACCGCAAATTCCGGAGTGAATTCAATCCGGACAACCGGTGGAACTGGCGTTGGCGAAACGACGAGTCGCAAAGCCTGGCGAACCTGCAATTCACCATCATCCACCGTTACCAACCCGGTATAATCGCCCAGTTCAGCCGCAGAAGGCACCCATTGCAGTTCTCCGGTATCCGGGTTGAGCACGGCGCCCGAAGGCAAACCCGTGACCGAATACTTCAGGCGGGTTCCGGAGTCCGGATCCGACCCTGGCAGGGCCAGCCGGAATTCCACCCCTGATCGCAACACGCGGCCGCCCAGATCCGGAAGGACCGGAGCGCGATCCACATTGAGCACGTGCACCCGCGTGACCGAGGACCCCGAGGCTCCTCCCGTGTCGAAGGCGGCGAGCTCCAACAAATAGTCGCCCGCCTGATCAAACCGCGGCGTCCAGTTGAATTCACCCGTGGCGGGATCGAGAGTGGCTCCGGCGGGCAAAGGACTCACAGCCCGATATAGAATGTTGTCGCCGTCCGGATCCGACGCGAAGACGCGGAAGGTCAACGAAGAGGCTTCATCGATGCGGTAAGGACCCACTGCGGCGATCTGCGGCTGGCGATTCAAATTGCCCACCGCCACCTGGATGACCTGCGCTGCTGACTGGTGCCCATCGGTTGCGATGATCCGAAGCGTATAGTCTCCGGCCTGGCTGTTCGAAGGGGTCCAGCGGATCTCTCCAGTCTTGGCAGAAACGGTCGCTCCGACAGGAAGATTTTCCACACGCCAGAACAAGGTATCCCCATCGACATCTGAGGCCTTGGGCGTCAGTACCCATTCGGTATTCTCCACGGCGAGCTGCGCTGGAATGATCCCAAGAACAGGCGCTTGATTCGATGCGCGGACGAGCCATCGGACCGTGACGAAGTCCGAACCCGTCGCCGCTGGCTTGCCGTTTCCGCTGTCGTGAACTCGATACGTAACATTGCGACTGCCAAGGTCTCCGGACCCAGGTGTCCACACGTAGCTGATCTCTCCGTAGATGCCGGAATCAACCTGTTTGGCTCCCGTCGGCAATTGATCCGCCGTGAAGGTCAAGAAATCTTCGTCCAGATCTGTCACGCGGAGTGTGACACGCAACTCTTGTCCAACCACCGCAACGACGTCTCCGACTGGGGCAAAGTGCGGCGACACATTATCGGCGGTCGCCGCCAGGATGAAACGGGTTGTGGTCGTCAGTATGGCACGTGGATCCCCGTTGCCGTCGTCGGTAGCGAACACGGTGACGTCGAATGCTCCCCTCTCATGGACTCCCGGTCGTGCGTGAATCACCGCTGAGCCGTTGGCCCCAATTTCAACCACAGCCCAAGAGGGCAACCCGGCTGCGGCAAGATGGATAGTCCCACCATCCGGATCCGTGGCGAGGATTGGGATATCCAACGTCGATCCCGAAGCCAACTGCTG
This sequence comes from Akkermansia muciniphila, assembly GCA_945861565.1. Taxonomy (GTDB): domain Bacteria; phylum Verrucomicrobiota; class Verrucomicrobiia; order Limisphaerales; family UBA9464; genus SIBK01. Next base: position 8,733 of record CAMAUY010000057.1, on the reverse strand, counting down.
ATTCGTGATCGTCGGCAACACCGGCGGCGAATTGGCATCGAGCACATGAATCGTGAGAGTTGCGTTTGCCGTGGTGGTTTGGCCGGTTCCATCTCCATCGTCCGTCGCCGTAATGGAAACCGTATACGTTCCGGACTGCTTATTGCCCGGTGTCCACTTCAGAACCTGCGTCGCCAAATCAAAGGTCGCGCCTGCGGGCACTCCCTGAACCGTGTACGTAATGCTGCCTGTCGCATCGCCACTGTCGATTACGGCGTCCGCTCCGTCACCGGATCCGCCGCCCGTCAATTCCGGGTGATCCGCATCTGTGGCCGTTAGCCGCACGAGCAGGGGTTGGCCTTCAAAAATGTCAAACCCACCGAAATCCTGGAATCGAACAGGAGCGTTGACATTGATGACGTGGAGAATCACCTCCACAGCAGTGTCCGATTGGCCGTCGCTGGCAACCACCGTCATTCGATAATCTCCGTGCTGGTCAAACCGGGGAATCCACAGAAAGCGCCCAGTCTCCGGTGCGAGCGTTGCGCCCGCCGGAAGATTCGGGGAGCTAAACTCGAGTGCGTCCCCATCCGCGTCTGTTGCCTTCACAAACAAGGCCAGCAGATCCCCTTCACGCACAGACCGCTCCGCTAACGGGATTAGCACAGGCGCCTGATTTATATTAGCTACGTCGATCTCAATCAATTGTCGGGTAACACTCCGACCGTCCGATACAAACAACTCGACGTTTGTATAGCGTCCAGCCGCCGAATACCCCGGTCTCCAGCGCAGCGTATTGTCCGAGGAATCAAACACCGCTCCGGCCGGCAAATGGTCCGCTCCATAGACCAGAGCATCGCCATCGGGATCGGTTGCCAACGGGTGGATCTCGAGCAGTCCACCTTCATTCACTGCCTGCACACGGATCGGTAAGAGGACGGGCGCCCCGTTTCCGCCCGCGAGTGCCACCGTCCATGTTAGGACTCCTGCACCCCCGCGAACATCATAGGCCCGCACTTCAAAGCGGACGTTGCGCCCATCGCCCGCAGCTGGGTTCCAGATGAGAGCACCCGTCTTCGAGTCGAGGGCACTCCCAGCTGGCCCACGAGCCAAGACATAAGTCACCGACGGCCCGTCTGGGTCGTGAGCCATCAACCCTGTTGTATAGGGAGTTCCCACCGTCGCACTGCCACCCGGAACCGCGTCGAACACCGGCAGAATATTCTCGGGCACGGAGGCAACCACTCGGATTCCCAAATCAAGCGCGAGCCCCCCAGGATTGGCCAACGTCACAGTCCGATGAATCGTCTGACCGGGTTCAAACGGCAGAGCCACGTCGGTCCACAATTCCAAATAAGGATGTCCGTCCTCCGTTACCCCGTCCGGCGAGAGGAACTGAAGCCCGCCGGCATCCGCCACACGAATACGGGTCAGGATCAAGCGAACGGGAGCCTGGAGCCGATAGGGGAGGCGGTTGGTGAGCCCGATTTCGAACGAAACGGTTCCGGCACCCTGATCCGTCCGAGGGGTCGAGAGAATCGGCGGCAAGACGGCAGTCAAATCATCGAGCACCTCGAAATGCAAGGTGGTGTCGGTATTCAACGGGATCCCGGCAGCGCTTTGAATGCTGCGGTGTATGAGCAGCTCGTATTTTCCGGGAGCCAATGAACCCGTAAATAGTCGGACCCGGTGCCCTTCGGATTCAAACTCCGCTCTGGCGATCGTGATCGCATTTTCTCCCCCGCGGCGGAGACGATAGTTGGCGGGATTTGTGACGGATCCCCCTTCGCTTCCAGCCACTCGCATCTCGGAATCGAAATCGATTGCAAGAACGCTGACGACTGGCAGCAGGCTTGAGCCTTCGATCGGGAGCGTGGCCACGACGCGCGGCGCCAGGACAGGCGATAAAAGTGCCACGCGATCACTGAGGCTGACGAACGCACGCCCTTCAGAATCAACGCGAACAAAGTCTCCGCGAGTTCCCCCCGATGCGGCGGACAATGTTTGACCTGATCCGAGGTCAATCACGGTGAAATCTCCCCCGGTCGAGTGGCTGACGAAGAGCAATCCCTCGGTCGACGTACCCTTCGTGCCGAAGGCTAGACCATCGACCCCTTGATCAAATTGGAATTGAACCAAGGCGCGTCCCTTTGAGTCGAACCGGACAATCTGTCCCTCCGGACCTCGCGCCGCAGCCCAAACGTCCCCCGAAGCCGCGACCGCCACCCCATCCACGCGGGTCTTGGAGAATGAGCGGAAAGCAAGCGTCGCGGGATCAAATGATTCGACACCGCGTGAGGTTGAAACAAACAGCCGACCGGAAACCGGATCCAGGGCCAAGCCCAATTGTACACCGTCTCCCAACTGCCGAATAATCGAACCCGTCGCGGGATCGAGTTCCACCAAAGGCCCGCCGCCGGTTGTGGCCCACAAGCGCCCGGTCCGGTCAAACGCCAGGTCATAGATCGGTACTGGCAGTTTTGCGAGGGGCGTGGTCGCGGCACCGCCCGCCCGATTAAAGCGCCAGAGCTGATTTCGTCCGGGGCCACCACTGATGTAGACTGAATTACCATCCGCAGAGAACGCGATACCGAGGGGCCCGATTCCCGCGCCCGAACTGGCAAAGCCGGTCGCAAATCCGCTGCCGACAAACGGCTCGAAGACATCCTGGAAGCCGGAGGAGCGGCCGGGCGTCTGTAGGGACGGGAACCGCTTCAAAAGGTCACGGAAGAGCCCGTTCTGAGCTTCGCTCGATGTCGCCGGTAGCACCACGGGAACCGTCGGTCGTGCCTGGGGTGCTCGTGGCAATGCGCCCAAATTTAGGTGTCGGTCGTACTCCGGCAATAACACATCCGCCGGACCGGCCTCTGCGTTTCCTGCACGGTCGCTGCTGAGAACGATGAACTTCGCGGGCAAGGCATTGGGGCTGACGAACTTGATCGTGGTCTCCGTTAGCTGATCACGGAACGTAGTATACGCACCGCCATCAATCGAAACGTAAACCGTGGAATCCTTTACTCCCGCTCCGAAAGCGTCGTCATGAGCGATCCAGCTGAGATTGTAGACGCCGCCGCCCACATTTTCGACGGTGAGTTGTGTCACCGGAGCGATGGCATCAACGGTTCCCGTCAGGATCGCGGAATCGAGCGGCGTCTTCGTTCCGGAGATCGCCCGAGCCGACACGGTAATCGTGGCTCCCGTGCCACCTTTGTCGAGAGCCTCGATGGTATAGCCAACCCGCGCCTGTTCGCCGGCCTTGAGGAAACCCAGCGCGGCATCATTGACCAGCAGCCCCGTTTCCTTGTCGATGGCTCGGAAATGCCAGGTGGCGATTCCCGAACGTATGTCCACCCCGGCCGTCACCTGTAGTACAAATCCGCGGTCGTTCGAGAAGTCGAATTCACCCGTGAAGGAGCCCCGGTCGTTGGGAAGATCGAGAAGGATGTCACCCAGCTGAACATCCGAAAGACGGAATGAGCGGACGTCGACATTGAAGTCAGCGAGATCTGGATTGGTGTCCGCGGCGCGGTCCAGCTTCTGCACGATCTGCAGGTCGCCAACCGCCGACAATGCACTCAGCGGATTCTTAAAAGTCGTGAGGTAAGGGAGCGCGAGTCCGACGGGCAGAAGCAACTGCGGTCCGAATCCAGACGGTCCGGCCACCTGGATTTGCGGATCGCGCAATCCGGCCAGACCGTAAAGATCCTTGAGATTGGCATCCGGCACCGCGACGACGGACCCTTGCAGCAGACTCGCATCAAGCCCCGCTGTAATCTTGAACGCTTCAAAGTGAGTCCGGTGACTCAGCTGCAGATCGACGTCCGCGAGAGTGGGCAGCGTCGACGATCCAAAAGTATCCGGTGTTTCCCCCAGCCATCGGCGCAGCAACGGGAAGAATACGTCTTTAGCAAGGTTGCCATCTGCATAGCTGGCACCACCCGGACCACCGAGCACTGCCGTTGCCAGCGCATGAAGTTGGCTCGTGAACTTCGGATGATCCAACACCTCAGGAGGAACGTCTTGCGACCGCAACATTCCGGCATTGGCAAGCGCGGTCAAATACAACTGAGCCCAGTCGTCGCTGTTGGCAGCCGCCGCCTTGAGCGCCTGCAGAGCCCGATTCTCGCCAACTCTTGCCGGATCGGTGGAAATGGGTTCGGCCAGAATCTTTGCGCGAAGGCTGGCCGCCTCCTGCTTTTGATTGTCGAGATACTCGACCGCTGTCATCGGGGTCGCCGCGGCATAAATATAAAACTGCAGCTTTAGCGAATCCGAATCGAACGACGGGTCGTCCAACAGCCGTTGGATGAAGGTTGGATGCAGGCGAAGGAACTCGCTGAAGCCCGGGAATACTTCCAACCCAAATGAGAGGCCACCAAATCCGCGATCCACCAAATCCTGTCCAATCCCCGTGGCCGTCAGCCTTCCGTCCCGATTCAGCACCACTTTTAAATCATCGAGCGACAAACCACGAGGTGATAGATGATTGCCGAAGTCGGTCGAAAAACTAATCGCCTCATCGCCGATCAACGAATTGAAATCGGCGATCTCATCCTCTTTCAGATACGCAGCCAGCTTTGACTTCAGGGTGTTCTTAAGCCGAGGAACTCCATATTCAATCTGGAGATACGGCATGTCGACGTTCGTCAGACTTTGAACGGAGACGCCATAAATGGCAGGCGGAGCACCGCCCGTGAGGCTGAAGGTAATGGCACTGGGTCCACCCAGGCCCACACTGAGATCCAGCGGCAGCGGTGAGTCAATCTGATACAGGTAAGGAACCCGCGCGACTTGTCCACCGGGATTGGCGACCTGTACGTCGTATAATCCGTGCGGTGCATTGCGGAAGTCAAACGTCGCAATGATCCGCGTCGCATCCACTACTTTGTACGTGACGGGTGTATACTCGGCGAACGTGGGCCGAATCAATTTGACCGTAGCCTGCGGATCAAACTTTGCACCATTGAGAGTCACGGTTACAAAGCGGTCCGCCCCGCCATTGTCCGGTGTCACACGGGTGATGGCGAATGGCAGCAGATTCGCGGTCAACCGGATGTTGCTGGATGCCCCTTGGGCACGCGCCAGGATGTAATAGTAACCCGCCTTCGTCGTCGGTACCGTTGCGATTTGGTCGGCCGTCAACGACCCAGGATATGCGGCGTCGAAGTAGATTGAATTGGGGAGGCCTTCATACCGAACATAGAGCTCGTTGGCGCCTGCCTCGGTGCTACTGTCAAGGGCTACCCGCAGTGTCTCACCGGGCCCCACCTTCACCCGGTAGAGCAGCTCGTGATCGGTTCCCAATTGATCCAAGGCGGCCACACCCGGTACCAGCTCCTTGACGCGAACTTCAAATGAATCGCCCGAAGCTGTGATGTTGTTCCGATTATTCTCTCCCTCATTGATGTCGTCAAAAATATCCGTCCGGACAATGACCCGATACCTGTTCGCCAGCGCTACCGGCACGCGGACCGCAATATTCGAGCGGGTATAGGACTGACCGGGAGCGAGGGACTGTGATCCGGACACCGAAGTGAGAAGGACATCACCCAGATCCCACGTTCCGTCCTGGGAAAGATAGGCCGAATCGCTCCAGCGCCCGGAGGCCGCCTGTTGAATGCTTTGATTTGAAACGGTGAAGGAAATGCTAAACTGATCCCCCGCAAATCCACCCGCAGGTTGGAACTGGATAGCGTCGACGCGGAGATCCGAAGGCGGCGGAAGGTTAATCAGCATCGGAAGAACCGTGCTCAAACTGTTGTTGCCTTCGGTGGATTCGATCACCTTGCCACGCGGCTCTTGCCCGTTCGGAGCATCTGTGACGACAATGATGTAGTAGCTTCCGAGGAGTCCGCGCGGGATATCATACTCCCGCGTTACCGAGTACGAGTCGCCGGGCTTGGTTCCGTCGGGGCGATTGATCTGCAACCGGCCGATGTAGATGTCACCGCGGGCATCCAGTTGAGCATCGCGTGAGAGATAAAGCGTATCATCCCAGGTACTTTGACGATCCGGGATGAGCCCGGCCCCGGAGTTCCGAACGGTGTACGTCACGTGGAAACTTCGGCCGGCGAAGACCTGCGACTCGTCGGCGCCGTAACTGATTGAAATCGGTTGCAAGTCGGGGGATGGAAGCAGCACAACACCCATTTGCGTCGAGCGACTATTGTTCCCTTCCTTGTCAAATTCCTGAACCATGCCGCTGCCACCACCGCTCAGCCGGGGCGTACCGCCTTCATCCGGATAAGGATGCCCAACGGAAACACGTCCGTAAAACGGGGAATCCGTGACGACGATCAGGTAGTACGTTTGAGGGCTTCCTGGCGTGCCGCCAAAGTTGTCCGGGAGACGAATGTCACCGGTGACATCGTAGAACTCCCCTTGTTGCAAGATGCCGCGGTGCACAAAGCTGCCGACCGCCTGGTCGTAGGCATCCAGTGTGGGATCTTTGGAAATGAAGACTTGATCAACCCAGGATTCAACCCGGGTTGCACGACTGCGGGGAGTATCCGCGTTACTAATACGGAACTGAACCGGAACGGTGGCACCCGAGTTCGCAACGTTCGACGTGGAGAAGGTGACGACTTGAAGGTCTGGCTCGTGGAAGATGACCGTTACCTCGGCCGACGTACTGACATTATTCGCCTTGCTGAATCCTTCCCAGACGCTGTCGCGAAAGGCCGCGGGCCAGCCCGGTTAGGATTGCTGCTGATACCCGTCCAGTGCGGCATCACCGCGCGAGTTGACTTCAACGGCTGTCAATACGAACACATACCGCTTACCTTCGATTCCCGCAGGTAGCTTTATGGAGATTTCCCCCTGATACGAATCACCCGGCTTGAGAGGTTGGGTTGAGACATGGGTCACTACTCCCGCAGCCTTCGCCACTCCCGGGACAAAGTCCGGCCTGTCCGAGATAAAAACATAATCGCGCCACCGTTGCGTGTCTCCCCAGACAGCGAACTGGCCGACATTCCGCACCTGATATTTGACGGTCAATTGCTCACCGGAGAATACCGTCGAAGGCGCTTCAATCTGAGTAACGACAAGGTCCGCGGGAATATCGGTGATTGCGCTTGCCGCCGTTCGCGTATTGTTGTCGGTGTAAATGTCCTCCCACACCGGGACAAACCCCACGGTCCCGTTCCCCGTGAGAATATTGATCAAATCATTGCGACTCAGTTTCTGAATATCCCCAGATGTCGCCTGAATCAGAGGTTTGCCGAGCCGGACCTCGGCACGTTGGATGATCCCCTGAATCTGTTGTAGCAAGGATTCTTCCTCAGTCGGCACAAGAGACGGATCGGCGTTAGTCTTGACAATCAGGTAACTGCCCTTCGCCGACGGTGGGAGTAGGATGTCTGCGAATTCCGTATACGATTGCTTGCTTTCGAGCACTCCGACGTGGGGTGCGGCAAACATCAGATAGTGTTCTCCCTGATCCAACGTCGGTGTGGTAGAAAGGTAAATGGCGTCGGCCCATGAGTCACGGTCTGTCTTAGCTGTGCCCTTGTTGCTTACCGTCCAGGAGACGCGGATAAGATCGCCACCGCGGCCCGTCGCAGGAACGGTGAATTCCGTCACCTCGAGATCCGATGGAGGCGTTCGGAAAATGGAAAGCGGCGCTGCCTTGAAATTATTGCCATCCAAGTCATCCAATGCGTCCGGATTCAGATTTGGGGTCCCGTCTGGCTTCACATCGCGGGTCTGCTCGGTGACACCGTTGTAGGGATTGGTCCAAACCGTGATGTTAAATTTTCCCCCGATATGGATCGGAAGTCGTACCGAAATCGCCCCTTGATAGCTATCCCCGACCTTCAGCGCTCCTGAGTGGAGGGCACTGCCCAGCAGCACGTCACCGCGTAGGGGATTGGGGCGATCCTTGCCACGCGTTAACCAGACTGCGTCGACCCAACTCACCGGATCCGTCACTCCAGCGCCATTATTTTCCACCAAGTAGCGAACGGTGATGGTTGAACCGTCAAAGGCCTCAGGAGTTACCTGGACGTCCGCCGTCACCAAGTCGGCAGGAGGGACCGGCGTCATATCAACGAACAGTGGCTTTTGCTTGCTGAGGTTGTTGTTTTCGACCGGGCCTTCATCAACCTCGCCGTAAACATCCGCCTTGACGAAGACATAAACCTGCCCCGCCAGTTGGCGGTCGATCTTCAAGGTGACCTTGTTGGAGTAGGCAAAGGTTCGGTTTAACGTCCCGTCCGCGGGATCCAGGGCTGAAAGGTTGTTCACCACCAAACTGGCTACATGAGGCCCCTTGCCTTGAGGATCATTGGTTATGAAGATTTCATCCCGCCAGCGCGAGCCGCCGGTCGGAGTCTTCGCATTGCCGAAGTTGCGGATGGTATAGGAAACATCGATGACTCCACCCGATTTGACCGTTTCCGGTGATTCGGTGATCACTGCCTGCAAATCCGGACGTGGCAGGAAGCTGACGCGGATCTCGGGGGAGAATTGGCGGTTGTTATCCTCGTCCTTTTCCAAGACCTCGTTGCCGTCATCTGTGACAACGAAAAGCTCAACGGTGTCCATCTTGATTCAAAGGTAAGTTTCCATAGATCGCCGTAAATGCGGCAGGGCATCCGCCCAGTGCGTATTCCGACGCCCGTCGGACACTGAATCCGATTTGATCCGGACAGTGTTCCGGAGAATGTCGGACAGCATTCCGATTTCATTCGGACAGCGTTCCGGCGAGGTCCGGACAGCCGCCCGGCAACGGCCGGACAGGGTTCCGATTCG
>CAMAUY010000056.1 GCA_945861565.1 Akkermansia muciniphila | reverse complement strand
AAGTTGCTGCCCGCAATCGTGCAGTTGACCGCGCAGTTTATCAGGACCTTGCGGAATGGCATTCTCACGGATATGCGCTGGGCGGATGCCCTGCCGCATTTACGGCGATCTATGGAAACTTACCTTTGAATCAAGACGGACACCGTTGTCACAAGAAAAAGTACCAGGCTCAATATCTCATCAACTCCATTTAGCCTGTCCCTTTTTGTCCCTTATCATGGCGGATGAGGAATGCAACGTCCGCCATGTCTTGCGGATCATCGCCGCGCATCATCTTGGTCAGGATTAAGTCGAGCGTCGCGGGACGAGACAGCCGCAGCCAGCGTGTCGGCGGATGGGTGATGGGAACGAGGTGTTGTTCCCAATCGCGGCGAAGGAAGACCTGGTCGGCTTCAAACAGGTGGGTGATGTACAAGCCGTCTTTCTCGAGTTCGCGATTCGCGGCCTCTTGCGCACTCCAAAAATTGCTGTCTCCCTGGAAGACCTCCACCTGGGAAACGGGAATGATTGCGTCCACATCCAGCGTATGCTTGACCGCTTCGGGAGGATTCTCAAATCCAAGCGCGAGAGCGGCACGGCCATAGATCACCAGCGTTACCGGGTGGTCGAGTCCCTTGTCCAGCGTCGCCAGGATACGTTCGGCGTTAATCATGGACGGTCTCAGTTTGCCGCGTGAATGGGCGCTGCCATTCCACGACCAAACCCGGACCGCGCCGCGTGAAGCCGGTCATGGCGACGAAGCGCGTCGGGTGCGGAAGCACGCCCGACCGCAGGACCGGTGTTCCCGGGAGAGCATGGAGCAACTCCTTCCAAAACTTGTTCTCCGGCTCGAAGCGTTGACCGGCTTCGGCCACGTGGCGGACGGGCGCGACGCATCGTTCCATCACGGCCATCCGCGCCAGGCGACGTGAATGCGACTACCTCTTCCACCCGTCGCTCAATCGTTCCCGACATTCCCACTGACAAGTCGATAACTTGTTCACCGCGACATAACTCGTTCTGCGCCTTAAACGATCCCCAGGGGTGGCGCAAGGATCGTCAAAGCGCCGGGGCAACCTCCCGTGTATCCCGAAGTTCTTGGAGAAGGTAGCGGACGCCGCGCTGCGGCGTCTCCGCGCCGTTCAGGCTCGGCACGAACCGCGCAGCGGCCCTGTCCGCCCGTTGGACGCAGGCGGGGTTGTCGCAGCGCGACAACCCTCTACCAAAAACTTTGGGATGCGCCGGGGCAACCTCCTACCCTTCGCGCCGGACGACTAAGCCCCGGCGAGGCATGGAGAGTCGGTTTCGATTTCCGTGCGGGCCAGTGACGCGGATGCGGACGATGCCCTTGATGCCAATGGCAGCTGCACTACGCCCCTTGTGGCGTGCCCCAGTGGTTGCGGTATTCGCGGCGGATGAGCTTGTTGGCTTCGGCGTCGCCGAGAATCTGTTCCTTCTGCGGATCGAACGTCAGCGAGCGGCCGACGCGCGTGGCGATGTTAGCCAGGTGAGCCAGCGAGGTCGAGAGGTGGCCGGTCATTGCGTCGGCGTTGGGCTTCGCTCCGCTGCGGATGCAGTCGCAGAAGTTGCGCACATGCGCCGCGTCATCCTGCGGTTTTAGTTCGATGTCGAGCGGGACCGGGGAGTTGCGGTCGCCGAGCACCGTGACCTTGCCGCGACGGCTCAGATACATCTGCCCTTTCGTGCCGTAGAACTCGGCTCCGCTGTCGGTGTTGTGCGGATAGTTCGTGGACCACAGCCGCTGTTCGTAAATGAGCAACCGCTGGCTGCCCGGTTTGCCGTCGCCGGGGTACTCGAACGTTACCTGTTGCGTGTCGGGGAACTCGGTTTCGTCGTGGAAGTGGAACTTGCCACCGTTCGCTGAGATCTTTGTGGGATGGGTCTCGACGCCCAAACCCCAGCGCGTGTAGTCGATGTCATGCACGCCGTCGTTGCCCGCTTCGCCGACTCCAAAGTGATACCACATGGTCCAACGCTGGTGGACGCGATTGGTCCGATAGGGAATCATCGTCGCGGGCCCGACCCACGAGTCGTAATCGAAGCCGGCCGGCGGCACCGTATCGATGCCGGGAGGCAGCAGTCCGCGACGCTGGATGTTCCAGCACTTCGCTACGAGTACGTCGCCGATAATTCCCTCGCGCAGCCGCTTGACCGCTTCGATCGTGGTGACGGTACTGCGGCTTTGCGTGCCGTGCTGCACCAGCGTCTTGTTGCGGGCCGACGCCTCGACCAGCAACCGGCCCTCGCGAATATTGTGCGAGATCGGCTTTTCGACATAGACATGCTTGCCCGCGTCGCATGCCAGGATCGCCGCCAACGAGTGCCAATGATCGGGTGTCGCCACAATGACCGCATCGACCGACTTGTCATCGAGCACTCGCCGCAGGTCGTTGACCGCCTTGCCGGCCGGCACGCCAAAATTCTTCGCCGCCAACGCGAGTCTAGACTCATCCACGTCGCAGACATAACCGACTTCGACATTGGGTAGTTTCTGGAACTGCCTTGCATCGCCCATCCCGCGTCCGCCGCAGCCGATCAACGCAACCACCAACGTGTCGTTCGCCCCGCGAGCGGCATGGGTCGGCGATGCACCTAGCACCGCGGCGGCAGCCACGCAGCCCGACGACAATTTCACAAAATCGCGGCGGTTTAAGTAGTCGGGCATGGCGAGGTCTCCAAGGTCATGTGAATCGTGAGTGAAAATAGTGCATCCTGCGGGCTATTTCTTGATCGCTTCCACGTCGCGCCTGGCCGTCCAGAACAAGGCGTTGACCAACAGGCGGCGGAAGTCCGGTTCCTGGAACGTGTCTTGCGCGCCGAGCGACGTGTAGAAAATCCGCCCGCCCTTGAACTCGCGCGTCCAGGCCAACGGCTCGGTGGGTTGGCCGGGGATCGTCCCCTCCACGAGCACTTGAATGTCGGCTGCATGATCCTGGTTTTTGTAGAGTGCATCGTTGACTGCGGTCAGTTCGACGCCGGCGAGGACCGGATGCGCTGCCTCTTTCGATTTGATCTTGATCTGAGTGACTGGCCCGACGGGATGATGGCCTTTGTAGTTGCCGCCGAGCACTTCCTTGTCGAACTCCAGCCACGTTTGCACCGCATGGCTAGCCGTCCGCACCGCGACGATCGGGCGCCCCGATTTGGCGTACTTTTGGAAACGCTCCAGTTGTGCGCCCTTGAGCTGCATCCGCTTGATGAATACGAGTGCGACATCACAGTCGTCCAGTCGTTCCAGTCCTGGCAGGTCATCGACCGCGGTACGCACGATGCGCGAGCAGACTACGTTGTAGTGGCGCTCCAAGAACTCCTGAAATCGCGGCAACGATTCTTCGGATTTGTAAGTCTCGCATCCGGAAAGAATGCAGACTTTGAGCGGCTTCATTGCGTCGTCTGCCAAGGACGCGGCAGTGCCGAGTCCCGCTAGAGCGGCTATCATCCATCCGAAAAGGCGTCGCATCTTAATCTCCTGTGGTGCAAAGGGTTATCATGAAAAATTTGTCTCCCAGCATTGATAAGCATCGACCTTGACGCTCCGGGGTCGGGGGTCTTCGTTTATCGGGGCAGGGGATTTGTGGGGCAGAGTCCGCGCGCTGAATTGGGCTGTCAATACCCTTTCGGAGTGAACCGTCTTTGAACCTGACTCTTATTTGATTTGGTCCAGCCAGTCCAAGGTGGGAACCCAATCTGTGATCAACAGCCTGTTGCAAACCTAACCTCTGCGAGCGCAGTCCCATTGGTAAAACGCTGCGGTCGCCTGGTGGCCAAAGCAGGCCTTAACGGTCGATTTTCCAAACGGCTGGTCGCGGGTCGGCACGTCATCGCAGGCCCAGCGCGTCGGTCGTCTGCCCCACGGCTTGATGGATGGCCTTCGTCAGTTCGTCTCGCAGGATTTTTCGGCCGCCGGCTCCGCACCAGTCCTCCCGTCTGTAGGACTGCGGCGACACACTCAGGCGTGTTACGTAAGGGGGAGGGAAGAGATGCTCTAAAATCGCGCTTGGGGCCGCTCCGTCCGATTCGCCTGGGAGTTGCTTGCCTTGGGGATGCGAGTAGAGCCAGTGCGCGTCAAAGCAGCATTGCCGGGACAGGGCATCCCACACGCGCACCCGCAGCAGCGCTTCGAGACAGAAGCCACCGCTGGCTTCGCGGAGCTGGAAGCGAGCCACGTCCGCCTGGAGAACACTGCGGCAATTCTGGCTGTCAGCCGCAGTCCACACTACATCTCCGACGGGTGACGGCGTGCCGGCGAGGATTCCGTTTGTGCCCAACTGCGCGGCCAGGTTGGAACGAAGATACGCGAGGGGATCGAACAGCCGGATTTCCTGGGCGAGATCCTCCAGGCAGGGCTGCCAAGTATGCGCATCAGACGATCCCTTCACCCGCCCCGCCAACCACCCAAACGGCGCGTAGGCTAGGGCCAGCACAAGGCCCCCGCCCGCGCCCGGTCCGTAGCCGCCGGACACTGCCGCCAGCGCGCGCGCCGGCAGCAGATCGGACGCCGGCGAATCCCCGATCCAGTCGCCGTAACGTTGCAGCAGCGAAACCGTCATCGGTCCCAGTCCGGCAAGGTTGCGGTCCACGAACGCGGCGGCCGCGGCGGGTTCGTTCACGAGATTCGACCGGATCTCCTTAACGAATCTTTCGTTGATGAACCTTCGGCCCTTGGATTTCAGTTGCAGCGATCCCGCGTAAACCACCGGCGCTCCCGGTGGAACTTCCAGTCTCCATCCGCCGATGCTCTTCGGATCGGCGGACAAGTCCCGTGGGTGGATGTTGGGCAGAGCTGACCAGAGGTAATAAGTGCCTGGCTCCAGTACGAGGCAGCACCATGTGCCCTCTTTAGATTCACCAGCAGGCATGGTCACCGGCTCCGGCTCGATTGGGCCGTTCCGATCCAGATTGGCGAGCGCGAGGGCAAACGGCCCGGCCTCGGACAGGCCCAACTTGCGGGTCACCACCGGCTGGTCATTGAACGTGGTCTCCAACCGCAGGAGTACGACGCTTCGCTGGCCGGTGGAGACGGAAGCGCGTTGATGTGGGGAGAGGGCCCTCGGTGTTGTCGCGCACCCCGCCGCGAGGAGAAGGACCGCCCCCACCCCCATGCTGACAGACAAATCTCGAAGTCTGAATCGCATCGAAGGTCTGGTAGGCTGGGATTCTGCCGGTCGCAAGGCCTTTCTGAAACGCCTCGTTATTTCAAGATTGTCCGTGCTGCGGTAGCGGGTGATTGCGAATTCATGAGGCTTTCATTTTAGGTGCAGAGAAGGTTGTTCCGCGTTCAACCAAGCGACGAGTGCTCAACGGCAGAAGTTCCGCGCTCTTCCCACCGGTGTTTTCACGTTGACGGTTTCCCCGAGCCCCGCGTTGAATGGTCGCAGTCTCCGTGTGAACTCACCCGATGATCGGGTGCGTTCCCGTCGCGAACCATCGATTTCATGAGCCGCAAACTAAACATCGCCATTGTGGGCCTCGGATTTGGGTCTGAATTCATTCCCATTTATCAACGGCATCCGAATGCCAACATGTACGCCATCTGCCAGCGTTCGAGGGATAAGCTCGACGCGATCGGCAAAGCGTTCGGGGTGGACAAGCGCTACCAGGCGTTTGAGGACGTCTTGCGGGATCCGCAGGTCGACGCGGTGCACATCAATTCCCCGATTCACCTGCATGCGTCTCAGTCGATTGCGGCGTTGCGGGCGGGAAAGCATGTGGCGTGCACGGTGCCGGCCTGCACGACGGTGGAAGAGGCGCGGGAAATCGTGAAGGCGTCGAAGGAAAGCGGGAAGAAGTACATGATGATGGAGACGGTAGTCTGGAGCCGCGAGTATCTTTACGTGCGGGAACTGAGGGACAAGGGCCGTTTGGGGCGGATTCAGTTCGTGCGTGGAAGTCATTTGCAAAACATGAACGGTTGGCCTGGGTATTGGGAGGGATTGCCCCCGATGCATTATGCGACGCACTGTGTGTCGCCGTGCCTTGGAATCGTGAATGGCGAAGCGGAGTTTGTGTCGTGTCTCGGGTCCGGTCGGATTGCGGAGAAGTTAATTGCGAAGTACGGATCTCCCTACAGTTTCGAGACGGCGCATTTCCAGGTGCGCAATCAGGATGTTGCCGGGGAGGTGACGCGATACCTGTTTGAAGCGGCCCGGCAGTATCGGGAGAGTTTTGACTGCTATGGATCTGCCAGCTCCTTCGAATGGCAGCTCGTGGAGCATGACGATCCGGTGGTGCATTTGGGGGGGGAGAAAGTGGAGAAGGTGAAGATTCCCGATTTCGCCAATCTTTTGCCGGAGGGGATTCGGCAATTCACCACGCAAGGCGTGTACGATATGAAGGAGAACCAGCACCTTTCCTTCCTGCAGGGTAGCGGCCATGGTGGTTCGCATCCTCATCTGGCGCACGAGTTTGTGATGAGCATTGTTGAGGGGCGGCCGAGCTTCCCGGATGTTTATCAATCGGTGAACTGGACAATGGTTGGCATTTTGGCCCACGAGTCCGCGCTTCGTGGGGGTGAGAAGATCTACCTCCCGAACTTCCGAGGGGTGTAAGGGACGAGTGGATGTTTGATCTGAGTTTAATTTGGACACGGGCGACTCCGGCACGCTTTAATGCCGGGGCTCCCGTTTCGCAGGCAGCATGGCTGCATTCAGTTCGCTAACCAACATTTCAACATTGAATCGACTGTAGAAAACCTATGGAAAAAGGCATTGCACCAAACGCAAACCGGCTCTTGTGGGCCGGATTCATGGCCATTCTGGCCGCCGGGGTCGGATTTGCGATCCGGAATGGCATCCTGGACAACTGGGGTGCGGAGTTCGGCTTCACCGCGACCCAGCTCGGCGCCATCAGCGGCCAGGGATTTACGGGCTTTTGCTTCGGGATCATCATTGGTGGCGTGATTGCCGACAAGATCGGCTATGGAAAACTGGTCATCGCCGCATTCCTTTTGCACGTCCTCTCCGCCATCGTGACGTTTGGTGCGACCAAGGGAAATGCCTATGAAATGCTCTACTGGGGAATGTTCATCTTCGCCCTCGCGAATGGTACTCTGGAAGCGGTCGCCAATCCTCTCATCGCCACGCTCTTTCCGAGCAATCGAGCCCATTACCTCAATATTCTCCACGCGTCTTGGCCCGCGGGCATGGTTTTGGGAACGGTGGCGGGATGGGTCCTGGACGATAAGATGCACTTGGCTTGGAAGTGGCAGTTGGCGCTCTACCTGATTCCGACGGTTCTCTACGGCCTGATGTTCATGGGACAACGGATGCCCCGGTCCGAGGCCTCCGAGAAGGGTGTCTCTCTGGCTGACATGTTTAAGGATGTCGGTGTCCTGGGACTGCTGGTTGTCTGCTACCTTTTATCGCTATTTTTCGCTGGCCCGCTCGGTCTTTCACCGGCGGTGTCCTATGGTATTTCGGGAGTGCTGCTGGTAACCGTCTCGATGTTGACTCGGTTCTCGATTGGATCATTTCTCCTCTTCGCCCTGTTTATCTGCCACGCCATGGTCGGTGCCGTTGAATTGGGGACGGATAACTGGATCCAAAACATCACGGGCAACCTGTTCTCTTCTGAGCAGGGACGATGGCTCTTCATCTGGACTTCGGTTATCATGTTTTCGTTGCGTTTCTGTGCGGAGTTCATCGAGAAACGACTCGGGCTCTCCCCGGTCGGATTGTTGCTCGTCTGCGCAGTCCTCGCCTGCCTGGGACTCAATTTGTCGAGTGGCATCACGAGCTTCGGCATGGCCCTGGGCGCTCTGGGAATCTATGCCGTGGGCAAGACCTTTTTCTGGCCCACCATGCTGGCCGTGGTTTCGGATCGATTTCCCCGCACCGGGGCCGTCGCTATTTCCATCATGGGCGGCATTGGGATGTTGTCGGCCGGCCTGATCGGTGGTCCGGGGCTCGGCTACTGCAAAGATCGATTTGCGGGTGAGGCCCTGAAGTCGACGGATCCGGCGGTTTATAGCGAATATAAGTCACCGACACCCAGCAAGTTCCTATTCTTCGATGAGGTCACCGGACTGGATGGGGCGAAGTTTGGTGCGATTGGCGAGAAGTTGGCGAAGGCGCGCGAAGCGGTTGGAAAAGCGGGCGGCGATGTTTCGCAGGCGGTGTCCCAGTTGACGCCCGCGGAGCGCAAGGTGCATGACGCCAGCATTGCGGGGGATCGCAAAACCCTGACGACCGATTCAATGATCCCGGCGATCATGGCGGTGGGCTACCTCTTGCTCTTGCTCTATTTCAAGACGATTGGTGGCTACAAAGTTGTTCACATCAATCCGGCGGATGAAAAGGCTCACGCCTGATATTGCCGCGGGCTCTTGAATTGATGCAGCCGGGGCGACTTCAGCGAGGTCGCCCCGTTTTTTTGATCGGTAAAATGGCCCTTGTATGCAGCGTTTACCCTCCCTCTCCATTCCAGGAGTTTAATCCGACAGGCGGTCTTGAGTTATTTAAGTGCATGAAGATTCACGTGGGTGTGGTGACGATTTCCGACCGGGCCTCGCGGGGCCTTTACGATGATCTCGGTGGACCGGCGCTCAAGTTGGCGGCGGCAGGTTATGGTTGGACGCTGTCGGGCGAGTCGTTGGTGCCGGACGAGAAGCGCGACATCCAGCGGGCAATTCGCGAACTGATCGCGCGCGGATGTCACCTCATCCTCACGACGGGTGGAACCGGTGTGGCATTGCGCGACATCACACCGGAGGCTGTTCGGGAAATTGCGATCCGGGAACTGCCGGGGTTTGGCGAAGTAATGCGGGCGGAAAGCATGAAGATCACGCACAACGCGATTCTTTCGCGGTGCCTGGCGGCGGTGGTCGACCGCAGCCTGATTCTATGCCTTCCGGGCAAGCCCAAGGGTGCAGTGGAATGTCTGGGATTTGTGGTCAAGGCGATCCCGCACTGTCTGGAAGTTCTGCAAGAGGTCCCGACGTCCTGTTGAAGGGGGGATTGATCCCGTGCGTCCCGCCGGTTGCGGGAGTCTCTGACTCCGCGAACGCAGTGCAAGGCAGTAGTAAAGGAACGTGACGGCAGAGCAGCCCCGAACTGTCAGGCCGGAGACCTGACCTATCAGAAGTGCCGCGCGGCCACCCTTCGAGTTCGGCTCAGTTATACTCACCAATGGCACGAACCCAGATATTTCGGAAGCGGGTTTGATTGCCGTGATCCTGCAGGCTGATTTTGCCGCGGCTGTTGTATGGCTTATAGGGATCGACCACCTGATGATGGGTGGGGCCGTTGAGCTCTTTCCGATTGTGCATTAAGACACCATTGAGGATGACGGTGAGAAAGCCTGGCCGTGACAGTTTGCCCGCCGTATCAAAGCGAGGCGCCTCAAAGACGATATCGTAGCTATTCCACTCGCCGGGTCCCTTCACCGGATTCGCGAGGGGTGGCCATTGCCCGTAGAGAGCGCCAACCTGGCCGTCCGCATAGGTTCGGTTGTTGTAAGAATCGAGCACCTGCACCTCGAAATCCGCGTGAAAGAATATGCCGCTATTGCCGCGGCCCTGGCTGGAGCCCTCGACCGCGGACGGGGTGGCAAATTCAATATGAAGCTGGCAATCTCCGAACTCCTGCCGCGTCTGGATGGATCCCGTTTTCGGTGCCACTTGGAAGAATCCATTCCGTAGGGTCCAGGGAGCTGGTTTTCCATCAGGAAGTTCCCACTTGGAAAGATCCTGGCCACCGAACAGCACCGTGGCATCGGACGGCGGCGGCGCGCCGTGACTGAATCGGGCACCGGGAGCGACGATGGGAGGCACCGGGCGATCCTTGTCATGGACGCGCCATTTTTGCCCAGGGATGACAGGTGTTTTATCGTAGCCGACGCCAGCGCCACTGTCCTGTTGCGGTGTGGCTGGCGGTTCCGGAGTGAAGACGCCGTCGGTGTTTGCGGATGCGATGGCGGAGGAGGATGCGGGGGGAAGCGCGCCCACAAGGCGGTTACCATCCGGCGAAAAGGCGACGGATGCGCTGTGGGATGATGCGGAGGGAAGCGCGCCAGGCGAGGCGCTGGCATTGGCGCTGTGAGCGCCGTGCCCATGATGGTCGTGGTGATGGTTGGCTTCACAGCCGGCGGCGACCAGCGCCAGCAGTCCGACACGGACCGCGGCGGGAAACACGGAGATGGATTTCATGGAGGGCGAAATAGTTGCTGAATTACCATTGTTGGCAAGCGGAGTCCGCGGGATTGTTCCAATCAGGGTGGGAACTGGGTAATGTCGACACAGGGCTCCAGGTAGTTGATTGCGTGCATGATCGTGTCCGATGCCTCTTGGTAGATTTCGCGCAGGCGGGGCTTCGCGCAGGAGCGGGATTCGGCTCGCAGGCGGGCGAAATCCAGCGGATGCCCAAACTTGAGAACGACCGGCAAGGGTCGCGGTAATTTCCGCTGCCGGCCCCACGCGTCGAACACGCCGAAGAGGCGAACGGGCACAACGGGTGCTGTCGATTTGATGATGGTCAATCCGACCCCGGCTTGGGCCTTCTGAATCAGGCCGTCTGGGCTGCGGGTGCCTTCGGGAAAGAGCAGAATTCCTCCACCGTCTTGAAGGCGGTCAAGAATCGCCTTGAGGCCGGCGCCGCCGACGTTGCGATCGACCGGCACGCTGTTTAAGGCCCGCATCCAGGCGCCGACGACCGGAATATCGAACAGCGTGTGGCGGGCCAGGAAATGGATTACTCGGGGGACGGCACAACCGACCAGCGGTGGATCGGCAAAACTGGTGTGATTTGCGGCCAAGATCACGGGACCGGTGCGGGGAATTCGTTCGACGTGCAGAACTCGCCAGCGGAAAAAATTGCCGGCCAAGAGGCGAGTCAGCTTCCAAGTGGCCCAATAGACGGGGCGCATCCGCTCGGGAGTCGCCGGACGAGAGAGTTGAGGAATGGATTCTGGAGGCATCGCTGAGGGTGCGGATAGGCTTCATTTCCCGGACGGCTCCGCCGGGGTTTTGCCCAAACCAAGCACGCGGAGGCCATCGTAGGCAAACCAGACTCCATCCGGCATTTCAGCCTGATCGAGGTCATGGTCATAGTCGTGAGTGAGGTGCGTGAGATAGGTTCTTTCCGCTCCGATTCGTCGCGCGGCCGTCAGGGCTTCATCGAGACACATGTGGGTGGGATGGGGTTCGCGGCGCAGGGCATCGAGGACCGCCACTTCGACGCCCTGGATACGATCAACCACTTCGCTGGGGACCTCGTTGCAATCACTCAAGTAGGCAAGACGCGGCCGACCGGCCTGTTCGAAGAGAAAGCCGGTTGTGGTCATTCGACCGTGGGGGAGATCCAGCGGCGTAATGTCGAGGTCCCCAATTGTGAACGGACCGATGATGGGCCGTGGATCCGGTCGGAAGTACCCGCGGGGAATTGGGCGTCCGTCAAAGGCGTAAAGGAAGATGCGACGCAGTTGATCCATGGTTTCGGGGCTTGCGTGGATCGGGAGTGGGCCATCGCGTAGATCGCAGACCCGGCGGCAATCATCCATTCCCATGATGTGATCCGCATGAGCATGGGTGATAAGGACGGCGTCGAGCACGCCCAGCCGTTCACGCAGCATCTGCATGCGAAATTCCGGAGGCGTATCCACTACCAACCGGGTCTGCGGGGTCTGCACAAAGATGGACGGGCGCATCCGGTGATTGCGCGGATTGGCCAGGAACTCCGGAGGGTAATCTTTTCCGATGACCGGTACACCGTGAGAGGTACCGGTGCCCAGAAAGACGAACTCGAACGACATGCGGAAAGTCTGCCGGAGTGACTTTCCGATTAGCAACGGGGTTTCCCGATTCGCGACGAATTCCGTGGATTGCACTCGGTGCGAAAACACCCCTCAATAGCCGTCGGATGCTGACGACCCTGCGGATCAAAAACCTGGCCTTGGTGCCGGACTTGACTCTAGAGCTGCCGCCGGGGCTCACGGTTATCACCGGGGAGACCGGGGCGGGAAAATCGGTAATCCTGGGTGCGCTCCAGCTCTTGCTGGGCCAGCGAGCCGACCGCACGTTGATCCGCGCGGGAGCGGACGGCTGCTCGGTCGAGGCCGTGTTTGAGGCCGGGAGACTCCGTGCGCCGTGGCGTCAATTTCTGGAGGAGAACGGTCTGGAGCCCAGCGATGCGGGCCAGTTGATCCTCCGGCGGTCGTTTACCGCGGCCGGAGCCAACCGGCAGTTCGTGAATGGATCGCCGACCAGTCTGGCCACCTTGGCGAGCCTCGGGGCCTGGCTCGTCGATCTTCACGGCCCGCATGATCATCAGTCCCTGCTACAACCGGCGCGCCAGCTTGAAATCCTGGATGCCTTTGGTGGCCTGGAACCGAAGCGGGAGACCTTCATGGATTGGATGCGTCGACGTTCCCGAGTGACCGCCGAAAAGACAGCTTTGGTGGTGGACGAAGCCACGTATGCGCGTCAACTCGATCTGCTTCGCTTTCAGGTGCAGGAAATCTCGGAGGCAAAATTGCGGATCGACGAGGAGGCCGAAATCGATTCCGAACACCGGCGGACAGCGAATGCGGCCCGTTTGCTTGAACTATCCCAGGTCGCGCGGAATGCATTGAGTGAAGGAGATGAGGCCGTCCTGACCCTGCTTGGAATCATCGGTCGGGCACTCCATGATTTGGTTCGGATAGATTCGGGAGCCCAGGCGCTCGTCGAAAGCCACGAGACGGCGGTTGCGATGCTACGCGAGTTGCAATCCGAGCTGTCGCGGTACACCGACGGCGTGGAGTTGGACCCGGCGCGTCTCGAGATTCTGGAACAACGAATCAATTTGATCCATTCGCTCAAGCGGAAGTACGGAGCGGATCTCGCGGCGGTGATCACGCATGGCCAGGAGGCCCGCGTTCGCCTCAGCGCCCTTGAATCGCGCGATTCGGAATTGGAGCGGCTCAACGCGGAATTGGCAACGATCGCGCTCGGTCTGAAGAAAGCCGGCCAGGAATTGACGGTCGCGCGGAAAAAGTTGCTGCCGCGATTGAGCACCGCGGTCGGCCGGGAATTGGCGGCCCTTGGATTTCGGCAAAGTGCAT
Source organism: Akkermansia muciniphila (assembly GCA_945861565.1). Lineage (GTDB taxonomy): Bacteria > Verrucomicrobiota > Verrucomicrobiia > Limisphaerales > UBA9464 > SIBK01. The sequence continues at coordinate 21,577 of CAMAUY010000056.1, read as the reverse complement.
TTGAAGTGATCATGACTTCGGCACCGGACTTGTCGGATTCTGGCCCCAGTTCGAGCGGCTTCGATCGGGTTGAGTTTCAGTTTGCGCCGAATCCGGGAGAACCGGCCCGACCTTTGCGATCCATCGCATCGAGCGGTGAGCTGGCGCGGGTGATGCTGGCCTTGAAAACGGTGCTGGCGAAGGAGGACGACGTCCCGGTTCTCGTATTTGACGAAGTCGACGCCAACGTCGGCGGTGAAACGGCCACGACAGTCGGTGCGAAGATGCGGCAAATCGCGCAGGACCATCAAGTGCTGTGCATCACCCATTTGGCACCCGTGGCGGCAGCGGGAGACAGCCATCTTCTGGTTTCAAAAGAATTGGTGGATGGGCGGACGGAATCACAGATTATTCTCCTGGACCGGCGGGGGCGGGCGGCAGAGTTGGCCCGAATGCTCGGGGGGGGAGGGGACGCTGCGCGACGTCATGCGGAGGCGCTGCTTGAAAAGAGAACGGAACGTCAGTCCTCCATATCCCGGGTATAATAAAGCATCCGGCTACAATTTGGGCAGGTAATGATTTCGATTTGTGCTTTGGCGCTGAGGAAAGTCTGGGTCGTCAGCTTCATATGGCATCCCCCGCAGATGGAGTGAGTGACGTCGACGATGATGTTTTCGCCCTTCGTTTTGAGGAGCCGTTCGTAGCGGGACCGCAGTCCGTCATCGAGGTCGGCAATCAGTCGGTTTCGATCGGCAGAGACTGATTCAAAATCGCGCTGCAGATTGCCGTCGCGTTCCGTAAGATCGGCGAGGGCCTTGTCGACTTCCGATTTTAGGCTCTTGGCGATTTTTTCGGCCGCCTGAATTTCGCGGGCGACCTGGTCGGATTTCTCCATCAACTCCAATTGCTGATCTTCGAGGGAGGTGATTTCCCGCTGAGTGGTATCAATCTGGTGTTGAAAGGCGGAATATTCTTCGTTTTTCTTGGTATTGCCCTGCCCAGTTCGGCATTTCTCGACGATCTGTTGTTTGCTTGCGACCTCCAATTCCAGTTTCTTGCGGTCGCTTTCGATCTGTTTGCTGCGAAGTTTGAAGAGATCGAAGTCGGCTTGGGCGCGGGCGGCCTTTTGGCTGAGCAACAGCTTTTGCGGGCCGCTGGCTTCGATTTCGGCCTGAAGGCGCAGCAATTTGCGGTCACGGTCTTGAAGCACGAGCAATTTCTCGACGATGGGAAGCATGTCCCAGCGAAGGTACGTGCCTTCGCCAAGGGCCGTCAACGCATGCGTCACGCATGCGTCAAAGCCATTACTTGACGGAAGGTAGGTTGGGGCCGAAGGTGTGAAAAGTCGTAAGGGATCGGGGGCGTACTGGTTTCGACTGTATGAATCCGCCCGGGACGGCATGCCGAGGACGGTTCGTTGGCCTCGTAAAAATATCGAACCAAAACATAGTTGCTAACACAGAGTTGGCTCTCGCGGCTTAACGGCCCCGACGTCCGTTCCTGAACACCTGCTACGGGAAACGGACGCCATTAGCAGGCATGGTTGTCGGCGGAGTTCGCGCGACGGCAGCCGAGAAACTTCATGCGAGCTAGGCGAGGTTATTCGTTGTCCGCCCGTCATGACCTCGTAGAAAATCTTTGGTGGACTAAGCATGTAGTCGGTCCGGGTTGAAGCATTCAGGACGGGGGTTCAACTCCCCCCGCCTCCACCCTTTGGTCTGCCGCTTTGTGAGCATCAAGGACGATTGGAGAATAATCTTCCCGATTCACTAACTGTCGCGATGAGCCCAAAAATGATTTTTCCAGTGCCGCACGGGGTACAACGCCTCTTGCTCGTGTTGATTCTGGGGCGGGCTCACGCCGCCGGCGCTGCCACGGAGCTCGATCAATCGTTCGTGCAGCACATAAAGCCCTTATTGAATCGGCACTGTGTGCGTTGTCACAACCCCGAGAAACAGAAGTCGGGCGTCCGCGTCGACCACCTGGATGCAAGTCTCGAGGATCCGCAGCTGCGTCTTTGGGAGGCGATGGGAAAGCAGATCCGCAGCAAAAGCATGCCGCCCGAGGACGAGCCGCAGCCAACCGATATCGAGCGAGAGCGGATGGCCGAGTGGATCCAGCAAGCCTTGGAAATCGCCCGCTCGCGACCGACGCCGAAGAATGGGAGCGTCCGACGACTCACCGTCTCGCAATATCGCAATACGCTTCGCGAATTGTTGCTCATCGAGGATGACCTGGCGGACTCGCTTCCCCCCGACGCCGTCTCGCGGGACGGATTCTCAAACAACCAGGAGACATTGCAGCTGTCCCCCTTGTTGCTGGAATCCTACTACGAACTAGCGGAGACGGCGCTGAGCCGGTGCATTGTCAATCCGAAGTCAAAGCCGGTGATCCAAAACTTCCGCGTGGATCTGGGAACTTCCGTCAATCCCCAACCATGCCCAGACAAACTGATTCTTGGGGCGGACAGCGTCTTGTTAAACAATGCAGACTTTCTGGTGAACCAGCTCAGGCCGATCAAGCCGCTCGACTTCGAACCGTTCGTCATGCGAACGAAGTACCGATTTATCGAAGGGTATGAGGGAAACGATACGGTGCGTGGTTGGCGAGAGTACGACAGCATTTATCACGCAGTTTTTGCCTGTATGCGCGGCAGTCAGGGGTACCCCAAGGGGCAGGCCTACAGTATGGTTCCCCAGGGGTTATTGGTGCGACCTGCCATTCCAAGTGCCGAGCAGTTCGAGGTCGAAAGTACTTATGGACCCAAGGCAAACTTCAAGATTTCCTTGCGCGAACTGCCCGAGTACGGCCGCTTTCGTGTCACGGTCACGGCGGCGAAGTATGACGATGGTCTGTTGCTTGGCTCGCGCGATTCTTCGCCGTCACCCGAGAGGGCGCGAGGGGTTGTTTGCCCGGATCCGGAAACTCCTGGAACCGTGACGATCGACCGGGAGGGTGTCTACCGGGTGGATGTCTACACCCTAAACCGTGATGACGTGACGATCCCCGCCGACGCGTCCCGCCTGGTCGACGGTCTGGTCGGATCGTGGCTGTGGGATGGGAATGGGGCGGGGACGGCCGAGGGCCGGGAACTCGCCGGGGGTCCGGTGGGAAATGCGCGGCTGGTTGACTCCCCGTTTGGCCGAGCGCTGACACTCGAGCGTGATGGCGATTCGTGGGTCGTCCCTCGCGGTGAAGTCACGAATATCGGCCGCGGCGATTTCACGGTGACGGCCTGGATACATCCTCGGCAACTCCGCAAGGGAGGCATTGTTGGTCTGGGAAAATATGGCGGGTCTTCTGGTTGGTATCTGGACATGCCCGACAGCCATGGCGTCCTGCGGCTCGGAACCGCAGGACCGGACAATCTATCGAACGGAACCGTTTCTTCGCCGCGGGGTGTAATTCTCACGAACACATGGCAGCACGTGGCAGCGGTTGTCCGGCGCGGAAGCGCCGGCACGCGGCTCTATATCAATGGCTATCCGGTCGCGAGAGGGACGATTGGACCGGCAAACCTGGAGAACCCTCAAGCGGACCTCCAGCTTGGCTGCGTTCAGGATGCCAAGTCCTTTCTGGGGGAACTCGATGAAGTGCGAATCCATCGCCGAGCCTTGGATGAATCGGAGATTCAGGCTTTGCTGGCACCCGGACGTCGTTTTGTTTCCCCTCCACCGCGGGAGGGACCGAAAGAACTGATCCTTTCTTTGGGGGGCCGGCAATTCTCGGGCGCATTGGCACAGCCCGCATTTCTGGCGGTAAGGCTCCCGTCTGGGCCGCTGTCGGTCAGCGCGACCTACGCCGGCGCGACGAGCCTGGATCGGATTGTCTTCAATCCGCTTGCGCCGGACCATGAAGTTGCGCGGCGCTTTGGCGTGTTTGAGCAGCGATTGCCGCGGCTCGGCGTGCATTTGGGGCTGCGTCGGGATTGTGGTAGTACGTTTGCTCAAGTCGGCGGAGCGCAGACCGTTTCGAACCTAAGTCCTGGCCGCTTTGTGTTTGAAGGCGCGATCCGGAACTTTCCCAGTCCGGAGGTTGAAAAGGACAACGTCAATTACCTCGCGGGCGTTCGGGAAATCGGCGTGCGCAGCGAGTACACCGATGGTCGCGATGTGCCCCGGCTGCTGATCCGCTCCGTGGAGTTTGAAGGTCCCTACTACGAATCATGGCCGCCGGAGTCGCATCGGAACATTTTCATCGATTTTGACCGCCAGGATGATTTGCCAGCGTATGCGCGGGAAATTCTGCGCCGGTTTGCGGCCCGCGCGTACCGGCGCCCTGCCACCGCGGCGGAGGAAGCGGGCTTGATGGGCGTGTTCAGCAAATCCTACCAAGCCGTGGCCAACTTTGAGGAAGCCGTGACGGACGCCCTTCAGGTTGTGCTTACCTCGCCGCAGTTTTTGTTCTTGATTGAAAACAGTGGTACGCCGGAGCCCGAACCGCTCGATGACTATGAACTGGCTTCCAAGTTGTCCTATTTTCTTTGGAACGGGCCTCCTGACGGCACTTTGTTGAGGCGGGCCGCGACCGGCACGCTCCGCGGTCAATTGGATGCCGAAGTCGGACGGATGATCGACGATCCGCGTTTCTCGTTGTTCATGGGCGAGTTCGCGGCCCACTGGCTTGCCCTCGACAAGTTTACGGTTCTCGAACCCGACCGCACCCGATTTCCCAAACTCACCCGCGACACGCGACACCAATTGCGGCAGGAGCCGGCCCAGTTTCTGCAATACCTGGTCCGTAACAACCGCTCGGTGCGCAATCTCATCGAGTCCGATTTTGTGATGGCGAACGAAGTCGTTGCTGCCTACTACGATTTGGGCGACCAGACCGAGAGCGGCTTCCAATTTGTTCCACTCACGCACGGTCGGAGGGAGTTGGGCGGCGTGCTCACGCAAGCAGCCATCATGGCCGGACTCTCGGATGGCCGGGAATCGAACCCGGTCAAGCGCGGAGCCTGGCTGGCTCGCCGCATCATCGCCGAGCCACCCGACGATCCTCCACCCAATGTGCCTGCGCTTAAGGAGGACACTCGGGAACTTCCGCTTCGGCAGCGGCTCGAACGACACCGCAATCAACCGGGTTGCGCCGGGTGCCACTCGAAAATCGATCCGTGGGGCATCCCGTTTGAGGAGTTCGATGCGGGCGGACGGCTGAAGTCGCAGGAGGTGGACGCCCGATCGACCCTGCCGGATAAGACGGAAGTGAGGGGGTTCAACGACTTGAAGCGTTATCTCGCGCATGACCGCATGGATCAGGTGGCTTTCAGTTTTCTCAAGCATTTGGCGACCTACGCGACCGGCCGCAGTCTCTCGTATCACGAGAACGACTTCCTAAAACAAAATGGCACCAAGCTAAAGGCGGACGGTTACCGACTGCAGGACATGGTCCGGTTCGTGGTCAGGAGTCCGTTGTTCCTCGAAAAATAGAATTGGCTAGGCGATGACGACCTGAGACATTTCACCGTTCTCTGGAGTAGAATCACCGTTACCGGAAAATTCCTATGAGCACCTCGCTTCAACTCGATCGCCGCGCATTTCTTAAGGGCTTGGGCGGCGCTGCCCTGGCGCTTCCGGTGCTCGACGCCATGGGCGAGGCAGTGACCGACCCGATTCCACGTCGTTTTTGCGCGCTCTACACGGCCAACGGCATGTCGCTGCCGAAGACTGAGCATGGTATGGACGACTGGAGTTGGTTTCCGGCCGCCGAGCGCGACGGAGAATTCGTCTTTGGCAAGTCGACGGAGCCGCTCGCTCCGTTCCGCAAACAGCTCAGCTTCCTGGGCGGGTTGTACCACCCGAGCGGTCCGAAGAGTGACCCGCATGTATGCTCCGATATGTGGCTTACCGGAGCTCCGCTTTATAATCCGAAGCCGGGTAGCTACAACTCGGCGGGGCTCGATCAGGTGATCGCGCTGCACACCAAGCAATACTGCCGCCAACCATCGTTGGTACTGTCGATCGATGCCGGGACCGGCTTCCTCTCCCGGACGGGCACGATTTCGTTCAGCCTCGAGGGGAGGCCGATTCCGGCGGAGAATAGCCCCCGACGTGTGTTCGATCGCTTGTTCCGTGGCGACCGTGGGTCCCTCGTGTCGGAGCGCGAACGGTTGCAGCGACGCATCAAATTGGTCGATGCCGTAGCGGAGGGGGCACGGTCGCTCCAGCGGCAGCTCGGCAGTTCCGACCGAGAACGAATGGATCAGTACCTCACCTCGTTGAATGAGGTGGAGTCGCGGTTGATCGCATCCGAGCGTTGGATCGATGTTCCGTTGAAAAAGCAGGACTACTCCCATCTGAATCTGGACGCGACAACCGAGGGCGAACCCGCCGAATATTATCGCAACATCTTCGACCTTATCGCCCTGGCCTTCGATGCGGACATTACACGTTCCGTTACGTTCATGCTCAATCGCGAAGACGGCATGGGCATCAGCGACACATTTCCGCTCAAGCTGGGATTGAAACACACGCATCACAGCCTCTCGCACGCAAGCGACAAGGATGGGCAATTGGAGTTTGCCAAATATGATCTGTTCCTCAGCCGGCAACTGGCCCACTTCTTAAAGCGCCTGACCGACTATCAGGATCGGAATGGGCCCGTACTCGATAACACCCTCGTCCTGTTTGGTAGCGGTGCGAGCACGACACATAATCCACGCAACCTGCCGACCCTGATTGCCGGAGGAGCCGGTATGGGCCTAAAACACGGATCCTACTGGCGAAACGGGGAAACGCGGATGTCCAACGTACACCTTTCCATCCTACGCTCGATGGGTATCGAACGGGAATCGTTTGCTGACAGTACCACGACGCTGAGCAACGGGATCTTCAGCCGCGCATAGTGTCGCGGGCATTTCAGCCAGTTGATTTGGACTTCTACGAACTCAAATACTCGGGCGTAGTCGTGATGCCGCGAAGAGAGCAGGCATTGCAAATCCGCCGACGGGGTACGCTTCCGTGCGGGACCCATCCCGAAGGTGTTGGAGATTAGTCTCGGGCAACCACCCGCAGCATGGGAGCGTTGTTGGTGAGGGGAAGGGTGAAAAAGGTGTTTGTCGTGGGCCATGTAATCCCGGGGATCGGAATCCAGTCAGCCCCCGTTGCTCCCGCCTGCATCTCAACCGTGTAGCCCCAGTCCGTTCCGCCCGGCGGCACATTCCAGTCCAGACGGATTCGGTGGATGGTATCCTCCTCGAGCCGATATCGGACGAAAAGTGGATGAGGCCCCAATTCCTGAATGAATGCGTAACGGTACACCGAAAACCAATCCACGTCGAAAATTCCTCCAAATAAGCCAGGACATGTCCCCCGCGCGTTGCATTCCAGATGCTCTACGAACGGGTAGGTACCGATACCGGTAAGCACACCGCTGCCGAACCCGGCGGTGATCATTTGGGTGGCATGCCAACCCCATGCAGGAAAACCGGGCACATCATAATTGCGGTTCAACCCGTCGGGCGTCCCAACGGCTTTAAGGACGAAGAACGATACATCTCGATTCTGTACCGGGATCTCACGAGCCCGAAACGCGACATCTCTACGGGCAACGTCGAGGTGAGCGAGATCTACAACCGGGACAATAAAGCTCAATTTGGGCTTCGGATAATCTCTTGGATCTCTTCCATCTGTTCCTATGTTAGAACTGAAAAGAAGAAATTCCCCGACAAGGAAATAGTTCGTAGTCGGCCCCGCTCGGAGCGCAAGAGCGGCGTCTACCAGGACTAGGAAGAGTATGAATGCTTTCATCGGAATCTGCGCATTAAGTGGAGTCAGTAAGACGGAAGCCAATTCCAGTGCCATTTCTGTGCTTGGGCCTTGAACGAAATGAAACCTTCACCGTGCTCGATCTTGGGTTCATTGGGGGTCCATCGGGCTCTGGAATTCCTTTGAGGATAGATCGCACAAGACTTCGTTTCGGTGGATTGTCAAGGGTCTTTCTCGTCGGGAGTTAATTGCTTAATTGCCGGTGCCGATGGTTTCGGAGTGACGACAGAAGCAAACGAGTGCGTCAGGAGGAGCTGATCAGCCTTGAGCAGAACAGAATGGGGTGATCGGAGCTGCCCGGAGCGCCGGCTTGCAGCCGGCATACCGAGGAATTTACGTAGGGCAGGGCAATTGTCGGCCGAGCCTGCTTTGCTTTGCTTCGCGGCTTCGCGGCTCCGCGTGCGAATCCTACCCCGTGGTTCCGATCGAGGAGAGGCCGAACAAGGCATCGACCCGTTTGGAGGAGTCATGGGGTTGATTCCAGAACTCGTGAAGGCTCACACTTCGATTCGATTGCTCTATTCAACTCCGGTGGAAATACCGCTGGGCGCGGAGAGCAGGACCGGGCCCTTCGGTGGTCGGTATCGGGCAACAACGGTGAAGTGCTCCTTCGTTGGACGGTTCTCGCCCCAGCGGAGGACTAATTGGTAGCCAATGCCGAGGGAGGTCTGCGTTGAGAATTCTTTCAGGGCTACCGCGGTGAAAGGCCAAACACGGAGCGGCGCTGCAGGGGCCGCCGCCGTGCCGCCGACGAAACCGTCGCCTCGAGCGCCGTCGAACATGAGGATTTCCAGTGTTCCATTATTGATCGGAATTCCGCGTGCACGGGTGCTCAGGCTATAGAAGACGCGAACCGCAAAACCATCCGGGCCGGGAACACCATCCAGATTCAAGGCTGTCGGCACACCAAACAAGTGCAGTCCGTCAGCGCGAGATTTTGCACCGACTGCCGAAGCCGCCGTGGGACGCCGGCTTGGACTCCCGCAGCCGACCGCAAGCACGGCCGCCAGTCCAATCCAGACCAGTCCCCGGCGGCTGGCGCTACCCATCTGAAGCAGAAACGCTCGGGGTGAACCTAGCCCCCGTGACGCCGCATCCGCCGATCTCGCAGGTGGACGCCGAGAGCCGTCGGGTTGAGATGTTAAAATCGTCAGAAATGCGGGAATGAATGCCATCACATCGGCGAATGCGGGGTGAATTGCTCGCTGACCTCGAGTTAGATCCCGACTCCGTCGCGACCGAGAGGTTGCCGATTCTTGTCGGGGTCGGCGGGTTGAGGCGGGGTCTTGTCGGAGTTTGGGAACAAGGGGTCGAGAATTTTTCTCTGGAGCTTGTCCCGCTTTATTTCGTCCTTGATTTGGGACTTATCCAGTTGTTCGCGGGTGAAATCATCGAGGGTGCGGATGAGAGGCGCTGCGGCAGAAGTCTGAGTGAGGATCTGAGGAGTCAACAGGATGAGCAATTCCTTGCGATCGCGGATCGTGTGAGTGCTGCGAAACAGGGCTCCGAGGTAGGGGATGCTTCCGAGCAGAGGCATTTTCTTGACCCGACGGTCGTCGACGGTGGCGATGAGGCCTCCGATGATAACGGTCTGTCCGCTTTGGACGCTGACCGTGGTGTTGGCTTTGCGCTGATTAATGATGGGGACCGTGGCATACTCATTAATTTCGACGGTTGAGCTGCTGATGGAGGAGTTGGTGGTTCCGATTTCCATTTTGACGAAACCATCCGGGCTAATCTTAGGGGTGACGGAAAGGTTGACCCCGACATCTTCGTAGCGAAACGAGTTGACGGTATCCCCCTGCTGGGTGACACGGCTGTCGGTGATCAGCGGCACGCGCTGCCCGATGTTGATACAGGCGAGTTTGTTGTCGGAGGTGACGATTTGAGGTCGGCTCAGAACTTCGAGGCGCCCCTCATCCTTGAGGGCGCGCAAGAGAAAGGTGAAATCGGAGCCCGCGATGGCTGTTGAGTAGCCGCCCGCGGCCCGGAGCTGCTGGGCGACGCCGAAATCCGTTCCGTTTTGGAAGGTTACGTCTCCACTTTTTCCAGTTTGAGTCCATTCAATACCCAGATCGGTGAGAGCATCGAGGGTGACTTCGGCGAGGAGGACCTGGATTTGAACCTGCGGCTGCGCCCGATCGAGTTCATCGATCAGGGTGCGAATTTGTTCGAAGTACCGGGGATTGGCCGAGACGAGCAGTGTGTTGCTATTCTGTTCGGCGACGACGGCAATTTCGTGTTCGAGCAGTCGTTGGGTGGTGCCGATCGCTGCGGTGCCGAGCACCTGGGTGATACGCATACGTTCTTGGTCCAGGAAGGTACGGATCGCGGTGGCGACTTCGGTCGCTTGAGAGTTCTTGAGGCGAATGACCTCGCTTTTTCGTTCGTTCGCCGGGCTGGCGTCGAGGGATTCGATGATCTGGGAGACGAGCTCGACGTAATGATCGGTACCACCGACGAGCAGGCTATTGGTGCGGGGATCGATGGTCACGGTGAGGGCATTTTGCTCGGCGGTACCGAGGGTGGCGGACGCCATGGATTCTTCGACGGTCAGGCCGGCGGCGTCGAGGGCGGGACGAACGAGGGTATATTGCACCGATCGGAGCGAGCCAGGGGAAGTGGTCGAGGACATCTTGAAGAGCTGAGTGAGCAATTCCGCCATTTGACGCGCATCCGCATTCACCAGGGTGAAGACCTTTATTTTGGCCTTCTGCGGCGAACTGGCGTCGAGTCGGCTGATGATCTGTTCGATGAGGCCCATGTAATCGACGGGACCCGAAACGATGAGTGAATTCATCCGGGCCTCGGGTGTGATGAGCACGGCCTCTTTGAGCGCAGCGCTGACGAGTTCCCGACCGCCGGGGAGATGACTGATGAATTGCAGGACCGACTGGGCATTCGGGCTTTGCTCGGTCAAGGCGGGGGGCTTGGTGTTGAGAGCGGTATTGAGAATGGTGGAGAGCGATTCGGCGCGGGCGTAGGTGAGAGGGAACACGCGGATTTCGCTGACGCGGGACACCTGTTCGGTGTCGAGCTTGCGGACCAGATCTTCAATTCGTTTCGCATCCGTTTCCCCGCACGAGACGACAATGGCGTTAATCCGTTCGTCGGCGGAGACGGAAACGGAAGAGGTCTGATTCAGAGTTGAATCGCGGAAAAGACTTTGCACGGTCTGGGCGACGCGTCGCGCGTCGGCCTTGGCGAGCGGGAACACGTGAATGGCGACGCCGGTGTCGCCGGGTTCACTGTCCAGTTGTTCAATTAGCGAGGCGACGGTCGGCATGTCGTCGACCGATGCACCGACGAGGAGGGCATTGACCCAGCGATCGGCGACGAGTGTGATGGGTTCCACCGGTTCGCCCTTCACCTTGGGCGGGCGGTTGGCGAAGATGGGTTGCAAGGTCGATTGCAGCTTTGCAGCGGTCGCTTTTTTGAGCGGGAAGACGCGGAAGTTGAGACGGCCGATGACCTCGGCGCCGTCGAGTTGAGCGATGATTCGATCGGCGATATCAAAGGCTTCCTTACCGCCAGTGACCAGGAGGGTATTCATCCGCTCATCGGCGATGACGGAGACGGGCAGCGTCCGTTCATTCGAATTGACCGCCACCGAATCGGCGGTCCGTTTGGCTCGGAAGAACTGCTCCAGAGTGGTAGCGAGAGTCCCGGCTTTGGCGTTTTTGAGGGGATACAGGCGGACGTCCCCGCTTCCGGCAAGATCCCGGTGGTCCAGGCGTTTGATGATCTCCTTCAGGAGGACGAGGTTCTCGGGGCTGGCGCTAATGATGAGCGTGTTGCTGCGTGAATCGACGCTGACCGCGAGGGCATCGCGCGGGGCGGTGCCCTTGGCGGCACCGGAGAATTGGCCCGGGCGATAGAGGCCCTGATTAACGAGGGACCGGAGCAGGGTGGCGACCCGTTGGGCATCGGCGAATTCGAGTGTGAATAGTTGCAGCAGTCCTCCGGCGATTTGAGGTTCCACATCGATCTTTTCCAACAGACCTCGGATGAGCTCCAGATTCTCCTTGCTGGACGAAACGATGAGCGAGTTGTTTAGGCTGTCCGGCTCGATCTTGATTTGTTCGGAAGGCGAGGGGGACTGTCCGGGCAGGGTCTGGGCTTTGAGTCGGGCGATGAAGAGGCTTTCGACTTGCGCGGCGACGCGAGCGGCATCGTTGTGTTTCAAAGGCACCACGGTCAGCAGCAGGCCCGCATTATCCATCTTGGTGTCCAGTTTGCGGAGCAGATCGTCGATGGCACCGTTGTCCTCCTGGTTCGCGGTGATGAGCAGACTATTGCTCCGGGGGTCTGCCAGGATGACGGGTCGGTTTCGCTGAATGTCCGAATTGCGTGCGGCCGCATACCGTTGTTCGAAGAGCGTTGTCAACGTGCCGGCAATGATGCGTACGTCGGCAAATTGGAGCGGCACCAGACGGATTCGGCCACTCAGTGCGGGGCCGGCGTGGTCCAATTGGCGGGCCAGCGATTCGACGGTTTCGAAACCGTCCTTGGATCCACCGACCAGGAGGGAATTGCTGCGTGGATCGGTGAGAATGATGACCTTCAGCATGTCGGCCTGGCCCTGATTCAGGCTAGCCCGCTGGGTGAGTCGGGCATCCATCAATTTTTGGAGTGTCGGGCCGACGACATTGGCGTCGGCGTTTTCAAGGGGAATGATGCGGATATCGCGCAGATTGAACGGCAGCTTCTGATCGAGCTGTTGAAGAAGTCCTTCAATCATGGCGAAACTTTTCCCATTGCCGGCAACGACCAAGGCACCGGTGCGCGAATCGATGGTGATCACCGGCCTGTCTTCGTTGCGCAGTGTGTTGCCTTTTTGGCCGGTGTAGAGATCGCTGAGAATCTTTTGGAGCGTGGCCGGGTCCGAATGATTGAGAGGATAGACCCGGACGGACTCGAGGCCGGACGCCGAAGGGATATCGAGCTGTTCGATGACATCTTCGATCAGAGGAAGTGTGTCCGTTCGGGCGGAGACGATGAGAATGTTGGAGAGATCATCGGCCTGGAGGACGAGTGCGGCTCGATTCTTGGCGGCCTCCGTCGTTTTGGGCGTCTTGGGCGTCCGCTGGGTGCGGAGTCGAGTGACCTGGGCATTCAAGCCCTCGGCACCCGGAACAGGAGGGCCTTCGGCAAACACGGCCTGGAGCACGGGCAAGAGGCGCGTCGCCGAGGCGTGTTTGAGCCGAAACAGTTTCAACTCGGTGATAAGCGGGTCGACGGGTCGGTCGAGGTCATTGATCAAGCGGGCCGCGAGTTCGAGTGTCTCGGCGCGCCCGCTCAGCACCAGCGTATTGGCACGGGGATCGGGAGTCACGTTGAGCGGCCCAGCGAGGCCCTTACCCGTTTCGCCTTCCGGGCGAGCGTTCGGGGTGTTGGGGCTGGCCCCGAGCGCACGGCCCTGGGCGAAAATCGTGCCCAGTGTTTGGGCGACGGCGGAAGCGTCCGCGTGTTGCAGCTTGACGAATTTTATGAAAACACCCTCCGCCAAGGGTGCGGAATCCATGACGGCTATCACCGCTTTGAGAGCTTTCAGGTTGTCGGGGGTCGAGGTGAGAATGAGCCGGTTGCCCCCTCCCTGGACGGAGGCAGGATCGGCCGCAATTTTAATCGGGTGCGCGAGATCGAGCAGCACCTCGCGGCCATCATCACTCCGGATTTTCAATCGTCGGATCTGCTCCTGCAATTCCCGCGCACTGGCGGTGAGCTCTCCGGCGGCGCTGGGCTTCACCATGTTTTGCAGTAGGGTTGCGAGTTGGGTTGCGTTCGCCAGCTTGAGGTCGACCAACTGTACCTGCATCTCGGCGTTCGGTGTCGGCTGATCCATCGAGAGGATCATTTTCTCGACCTGAGCGAGGACATTGCCGCGGGCGACGACAAGCAGTCCGCGCGAGCGCGAGTCGGTGGCAACGGTGAGGGGCTCACCCGGTCGTGACAGATTGAGCTGGGTGACCATCTGTTGAACCAGGGGAAGCACCTTTTCCGGGGGAGCATTCGTCAATGGAACGATTCGAAATTCGAGCTGAGAGGCGACGCCGGCGGCATCGAGCTGTCGGATTAGTGACTCGAGAAACGCGAAATCGGTGGGGCGGCCTCGGGCGATCACGGTGCGGGTGCGGGGTTCGGCGACAACGGTGATGCGTGGCTGCGAGTTGACCACGCGCTGGGGTTGCCCTGGCTGAGCCGGTGGGGCTGCCGGCTCGGGCTTCAACAATTCCATGAGGGTCCGGGCAACAATGACTGGGTCGGCGTCGCGAATTGGGTAAAGACGGAATTCGGCCTCATTGCCATAGAAATTGGCCGCCAGGTCGCTGATGATTCGATCGATGTTGTCCAGTTCCTGCGCCGGTCCAGACAGCACGAGCGCATTGGCATTCTTGTCGATGGCGATGACGACATCGGGGCTCGAGGTTTCCTGCGGAGCGGCGGTACCGGGGGGATGGGTCGGCGGGTTATTAGTGGGGTTCGAGTCGGGCTTCATGGGCGGCAATTGATCGACGATGCGCAATTGGCCGCGGGACATTTGTGGGTAAAGGTTTTGGAGCATCTTCGCCATTTGTTCGGCGGCGACCCGTTCGAGCGGGCGGAGTCGAACTTGAATGCTGCTATCCTTGCTTTGTTCATCGAGTCGATTGATGAGATCCTGGATTTGGGCGAGGTCCGTCCGTCTGGCGATGATGGTCAGGGAATTATTCAGCGAATCGGCTTCGATGACCGGGCGTTCGCCCTCGCCACGATTGGTGAACACCGCTTCCAGTTTGCTGACGACGTCATAGGCGCGGGCCTTGCGAAGCCAGACAAATTGTACCTCGCGATCACTCCGCTCCGGGAGGCGATCGAGCGTCGGCAGGACTTTTTCGATGATTTTGAAATGAACCTGGGATCCAGAGATGATCAGGCTGTTGGAACGATCATCCACGGAGACGCTGGAGGGGACGGTTCGCTCGGCGTTGCGGGCGCGTGCTCGGTTCACGGTCTGGAGGAGTTGTTGCAGGACGGCGGACACTTCCCGAGCGGTACCATTTTCGAGTTTGAAGATGCGCACCTCGATTTCGTCGCTGCCGCCGTGACTGGATTCCAGTTCCTGGATCCATTTGAGGACTTCCTGGACACCGTCGCTTGCGCCATTGATCAGCAGACTGTTGGCGCCACTGACCGGGGTCACCGTGACCCGCTTCGTCTTGAGGGGCGCGTTCCGTGAGGTCATCGATTTGCTGACGGCTTCCGCGAGATCTTCGGCGCGTCCGCGGGTGACATGAACGGCGCGCACAATCGAGTCGCCGGCAGTGTCAGACTGGTCCAGGGTTTGCACGAGCGGCAGGATTTTGCTCCACGAATTGGTGGGAGCCTCGATGACAAGTCGGTGGTCATCCGCACCGACGCTGAGGAGGAGTCGGTCCGTGGGATCCGAGCTTGCGACCTGCTTCGCGAAGATCTGGCTCAACAGGCTTGCGACGGCTGCGGCGGATGCGTTTTCCACCGGGACGACTCGCAACTCGCGGCCCGAATCATCGGAGCCACGCTGGAGGAGGGTGACGATCTCCTCGATGGCCAGCAGTTGCTTTTCGGTGCCGGCGAGGATGAGTTGGTTGCTGGGAGCGTCTTCAAGGATGAGGGCCTCGCTCGTACCGAGTTCGGGTTGATTGCGGATCTGATCCTGGAAAACCCGGCGAACACGCGCGGCCAGTTCCGTGGCTTTGCGGTTCTGGACCTGGACGACGCGCATGCTGCGCCCGGAGGAGGTACCCAGCGACGAATCCAGTTGTTCAATAATGACCGATGCGGATTGCAGTTCTTTCGGGTCGCCGGTCGCGATTAGCGTGCGCGTCTTGGAATCGGCGACCACACTCACGCGCTTTTGGGGGCGACCGTACGCGTCGAACCGGACGAGGGCGGTGGCGAGGATTTCCATCACCTTGTCGGGATCGGCCGACTTGAGTTTAAAGACGCGGGCGCTGGCGCTTTGAGTGCCCACCTTGTCGAGTTTTTGAATGAGATCCCCGACCACGGCAAGCTCGCGGGCGTCGCCCACGGCAATCAGGCGATTGCCGCCGGTGTCGGGAGTAATCAGCGTGTCGGGCGGAGTGGCTCCGAAGCGAGATTTCGCCTCCTCCAAATAGAGGGTGCGGACGGTGACGGCGAGGTCGACGGCGCTGGCGGTCGCGAGATCAAAAATGCGCGTTTCGCGGGCAACGGAGGAGGTGCCCAGCGAGGAATCGAGTTGCTCGATGATCACCGATGCGGATTGCAATTCCTTGGGATCGCCGGTGGCGATGATCGTGCGTGTCTTGGAATCGGCCACCACGCTCACGCGCTTTTGGGGGCGGCCGTACGCGTCGAACCGGACGAGAGCGGTGGCGAGGATTTCCATCACCTTGTCGGGATCGGCCGACTTGAGTTTAAAGACGCGGGCGCTGGCACTTTGAGTGCCGACCTTGTCGAGTTTTTGAATGAGATCCCCGACCACGGCAAGCTCGCGGGCGTCGCCCACGACGATCAAGCGATTGCCGCCGGTGTCGGGGGTGATGAGGGTGTCGGGGGTGGCGGCGCCGAAGCGGGATTTCGCCTCCTCCAAATAGAGGGTGCGGACGGTGACGGCGAGGTCGACGGCGCTGGCGGTGGAGAGATCAAAAATCCGCGTTTCGCGGGCGCCGGAGCGGGCGGGAGTGGCACCGAGTTGATGGAGGATGGATTCGATTGACGCCAGGTGAGACGGCTTCCCGGTTACAAGAAAGCGGCCGCCGGCGGGGTCCGGAAGGATTTGGGTGTCGGCTGGATCGGATTCACCCCGATCCTTCCATTGTTCCTGATAGAGCTTTTGTACGAGGGGCAGCAGACGTTGGACGTCGCTGGCGGTGCCAACCTCCAAGGTGCGAGTTTCGCGGACCGTATTCGTGGGCGCACTTTCTTGTAGCCGCGAAAAGATATCATCCAGACTCGCGAGTTGATTGGTTCGGGCGGACACAATGATTCTCCCGGTGCGGCCGTCGGAGACCATCTGGGCGTCGGGCGGGCCGGCCTGGGGATCGGTGCCGAGTTGATCCTTGTAAAGCTGCTGAGCAAGCGGCAGCAGTCGTTGGGCTTCCGACAAGCGGCCGACATCGAATACGCGGGTAATGCGGGCGGGGCGGGACTCGGACTCCAGAGTTTGCGCGATTTGCCGGATGGTTTCGGCCTGTTCCTTGGTGCCGAATACCAGCAACCGGGAACCGGATGCATCGGCCTGAATGGTGGCGGGCTTGAGGGTCTTGCCTTGAGACTGATCGGCGTAGATCCGGCTAAGTTTCGGCAACACCTCGGAGGCGGCCGCGTTTTTTAACTCCACCGGATGGAGCTCGCGGGCGGCTTGATCGGGCGCTTCATCGAGCGACCGGAGAACGATTTCCAACTGAGCGATTACGAACGCGGGTGCCAGCGCGATAATTCGATGACTGCCGGGGTCGGGGGTGAGGTTGAGCAGTGACGCGGGATTTCGACCGGGGTTTTGGGCGGCGAAAACACGCATTGCCAGGGCGGCCAGGGCGTCGGCGTCTGATTTCACCTCAAAGATTCGCAGAACGCGTTCGTTGGATGCGGCGGTGCCGTCCAGTTTTTCGATCACCGATTCGGCATCCTGCAGGTCTGTCCGCGAGCCGGAGACAACGAGTGAATTGGATTTTTCATCGGCGGAAACGGTTACTCTGCGGATCGCCTGGCCCTGGGGGCCAAATCGAATGAGGGCATTGGAGACCACCGGCCCCAGCGTGATGGCGTCGGCGAGATTCAGCTTGAATACGCGGGCGCCCGGGGCTTGATCGGGGACGGTGTCGAGACGTTCCACGAGGCTCGCAATCTGATCGATCTCGGTGCGTATGCCGGTGACAATAATGCGGTTACCGGCGATGTCGGGAACCAGCTTGGTCGGGGAGATATATTCCGCGCCGCGCTGCGCTTTGATTTGATCCGCGAACAACCCGCTCACCATGGGAGAAAGCGTCGCGGCGTCCGCTGTCTTCAACTCCAGGATCCGGATTTCGCGCGGCGAGAGCCCCGATTGGGTGTCGAGCTGCTGGACCAACTGGGCGGCGGCTTCGACCGCAGAAGTGTCGCCGGTGACGATCAGGCTGTTACTCCGGGCATCGACGAGGACGCGCACCTGCACCTGCCGGGCATTCAGTGATTTCTCGATCAGGCCCACAAGCTCCGTTGCGGTGGCCGCCTGCAAACGCAACACGCGGGTTTCCTCTTTCGGCGCTTTCCGATCGGTGGCATCGAGTTGACGAACGATGGATTCGATCCGGGCGATTTCGCCCGCGGTTCCACTCACCATGAGGCGGTTATTGCGGGGCTCCGGAAACACGGATGCCGGTCCGCCCGACGGTTCCGGTTGTCCACGCAGTTGCTCGGCGTAGAGTTGCTGGATGATCGGAGCGAATTCCGCGGCCGTTCGGCCGAAGAGCTCGATCCCCTTGAACTCGCGCACGCTGGTGGCGGCGGGAGCGACGTCAATAACGCCGAGGAGTCGTTCCACCACATCCAGTTGCTCGTCCGTGGCGGTCACGAGCAATCGGTTGTTCGGCGCATCCGGCAGGATGGACGGATTCGGCACACCCAGGAACTGGCGGGCCGTCATCGCTTCTTTGAGCAAGTTTTGCAGATTTTGAACCGCTGAATCCACCCGGGCATTCTTCAGAGCGAGGATGCGCAGATGGCGCTCTTGCGTAAGCCGTTTGTCGGCCCGGAGTTGCTTCACGAGGGTTTCGATGCGGGTGAGGTGCTCCTCGCTGGCCGTTACGATCAGCCGGCCGGATTCGGTGTCCGCCAGGATCTTCGCATGCGCGACAACCCCAATTCCTCCGTCGCTCACCTGATTGCGATACAGCTGATCCACGAGAGGTTGCAGCCGGCGGGCTTCCGCCGGAGTTCCGACATCAAGAAAACGAGTCTGAAGCGGGTTGGGGTGCGTGGTGCCCGTCTCAAGTTGACTGACGATATCGCTCGCA
Source organism: Akkermansia muciniphila (assembly GCA_945861565.1). Taxonomy (GTDB): domain Bacteria; phylum Verrucomicrobiota; class Verrucomicrobiia; order Limisphaerales; family UBA9464; genus SIBK01. The sequence continues at coordinate 2,832 of CAMAUY010000056.1, read as the reverse complement.
ATTTGGATGTCCTCGGGTGAACCACTGACAACCACGCTTTGGCTTCCGACATCGTGGCTGACGCTGGCGCTGGTGATGACGCGCCCGTTGGGTTGTCGGCGGGTGAGTGCTTGGGTGACGATGTGAGCGACATTCGTCGCGTCGGTGGTGCGAGGGCGGAAAATGCGGGTCAACTGGATCGTCTGCGACCGGATGGGTATCAGGCCGGTGGCGGTGCTGCCGGAACCGTGGACGGGCTTGTCGACGCGATTGACGAGCAGTTCGATCTCCTCCAATTGGGCCGAGGTTGGAGCGGCAACGATCAATCGGTTCTGGGTTGAGTCAATGATGACACGCGCCTTCGTCGCGGCGCTTCCCGCAGGTTCCTTTTCGGCGGCGATTCCGGGAACTGCCTGACGGATAATTGCGGCGAGTTCCTCCGCCTTCAAGGACTGCGGATAGTAGATGCGGACATCGCTGGCAGATCCTTCCTTTTGCTCGAAGCGATTGATTAGATCTTCGGCGAGCGACAGCCGTTCGGACGGGCCGAACAGGACGAGCGTCCGCGAAGCGTCATCATACACCGCGGTGATGTACTCATTTGGATCGGGAGGAAGGACATCCAGGACCTTGCTGGTGGGGTTGTACTGGGTGCGTTTCGGTGCGGTGGCAACGCCGAAGGTTCGGTTGAGCAGGTCGGCGACAATGCCCCCGGAAGCGTGCATGAGCGTGTAGGTTTTCATCTGCCGCTCGGCGACGGCGGCGATGTCAATGGACCGGAGCAGCGAGCGGATCCGCTGAATATTGGTCAGCCGATCGGTGATGATCAGTCCGCGTCCACGGGAAAGCGGTGCGGCGGAACCGGCACTGGAGAGCATCGGGGTTACGGAATCGGCGACCTCCTTTGCATCCAGATTGTTCACCTCCAGGACCACGGTGATGACCTCACCGGGGCGGACATCCCCGGTGGAATCAGTGCCGCGCAGGATGCGGTGCGGCAGGGAAGGCAGTTCCTTGAACGGCACGAGACGGAGGGTGTGTTCGGATTCCACGATCGCGAGGCCTTTCATCGAAAGGATCAGGTTCAGGGAGTCGAGAGCTTCCTCGTAGGAATAGGCATTCGGATCGTTGTAGGTCAGGGTGCCGGCGACATTGGTCGCGGCGATGAGCGGTTTGTTCGCCATTTGCGCGAATCGTTCCAGGACGTCGCTGTACGGAATGCCGTCAAATTGAAACCGGATTCTGTTGGGGGGCGTCGCCGCGGGAGCGGGGACGGGAGGCTGCGTGGACTGAGCACTGTTGGTCGCCCCAGCGGTTGGCGTCACCACGGGAGCCACCGTCGCCACCGTCGCCACCGTCGCCGTGGCGGCGGCTTCTCGGGTTGGGGCAGTGGGAAGGGAACGATTGGTTTCCTCGGCATGGATTTGAGACGCTGCGACGCTGGCGACCCACGCAATCCAGACGAAATGGTTCAACAATTTGCTCATAAAATGTCCCGTGCTTTTCCCTCGGCCATAACTCGAATCATCCCCGAAACGATCCCAAGCGCAATGCCCGTGCCGGAAAGCACGACATTAATGCGCCCGGGGGAGGTCGAGGTCTAGCCTGCATTTCAAACGGATTGCTCCTCTCGGTTTTCGATTGCCCTCTGGTGGGGCTTCGCCATCGTTTCGGTCGCGGATTTTAACCTATGTCGAAACCGGCCCTCGGACGCGGACTTGCATCCCTGCTCACTCCTTCCGAGCGGAAGGGTTCATCCCTGCCCACGAACGCTACCGCACCGTCTCCGGACGCAGCCGGCGTCCAGTTGCTCCTCCGTGGGTTCGTCGCCGAGCACGTGGCGAGTCAACGTGAATACGATCGTGCAATGGCGGAACGTCCGGCGATGCTGCTTCTCGCCATCCCGCTTTTGTGGGTGGCGGATGCGGTGATGGTGGCAGTGGCCGCATGGGCGGTGTTGACGGTTCATCAGCCCATCCGATTCCTCATCGCGACGGTCTTGATCGTCGTGGGAGGGATGCTCGGATGTCTGGCAGCGTGGCTGAACGGGTCGCAGAAGTTGGACGTTGCCCCGGAGGTCGCCCCGGCCCCGGAGATTCCGCGGATTCGGATCCGGCTTATGGATGACCGCCCGGCCGTTCGCGCCAACTCTACGATTCGATAGGCGGCACCGAAATCCGGGATACCCCGCTAATTCGAAACGGCCGCGAATGAAGAACGATGCGCTTTCATCCTGGGTCCAATTTGCGGTCGCTTCGATCCCGCGAGTTTGGATCTGCCTATTCCCGGGGAGGAGCGAGGGAAGGGGACGGATGCAGGACCCGATCCAGATAGGGAGCGAGGATGTGTTTCCACACCCGGTATCCGCTCCCGCTTAGATGCAGTTGATCGGCGAGGAAAAATTCACGTTTGGGGGCACCCTTCTGATCGAGAAATTCATCGAAGATTGGGAGAAAGGTCACATTTTTTTGAACGCGTGCATAATCAAACATCAGTGCGTTCGCCCGCTTCTGATCATGCAGCCATGCCAAGCGCGACGGGCTAGGCTTGATCGAAATCATGGCCACTTCGATGTTTGTGGAGGTTGCTCGGACGCGCCGAATGAACTCCTGGAAGTCCGCCAGCACACGTTCGGGCGACTTTCCGGAGGCGATGTCGTTGTCGCCCCCGTAAATTACGATCAGGCGCGGATGATACGGCCGCACCACGGCTTTTTGTTTCACGACCGGAAGTTGCGTTGTTTGAGCCAAGTAAGCCCCAGCTCCAAATGGTCGGCGACGTTTTCAAAAATGACTGGCAGCGGTTCTTTGACGGTTCGTCGGAGCAGCGCTTGCAGTCCGGTTCGGATGAGGG
>CAMAUY010000055.1 GCA_945861565.1 Akkermansia muciniphila | reverse complement strand
CTGCCGAAGCGCAAGAAACCGCGACCTGGCCAAATTCGAAAAATTCGCCACCACCCTCAGAAATTTCCGACGTTTACCGGCTCACGAGCGGCCGCTAATGCCCAACTTCTTTGACCAAATCTGAGTGGCATTGGGCATCCTGCCGGCGCGTGGAATCGGAACCCGCCGGCAGGATGCCAGCGCTCCCAGGCAGGCTTGATGCAGCCCTGGGTTTACCGGCCCCCTTTTCCTTTTCTTGTTCCTTTCAGTCGGTAGTGTCCCCACCCATGAGTCCTTTGCCGGTTTCGCAGCGAATGAGTGAGGATCCGTGGCGGGTGTTCCGCATCATGGCGGAGTTTGTCGAATCCTTCGACACCCTTTCGCGGCTCGGGCCGGCGGTGACAATTTTCGGTTCGGCGCGGACCAAGCCGGATGACGTGTATTACAAGGCGGCCGTGACGATTGCCCGTGGCCTCGGCGAGCAGGAGATTTCGGTGATTACCGGAGGGGGGCCCGGAATTATGGAAGCAGCCAATCGCGGTGCGGCGGAAGCACGCCCCAAAAGCGGCCGCAGAGTGCCGAGTGTCGGCCTTAACATCGAGCTTCCTTTCGAGCAGAAAGGGAACCGCTATGCCAATCTTGGGGTTAATTTCCACTATTTCTTCTCCCGCAAGGTCTGCCTGGTGAAGTATAGCATGGGTTTCGTCTACATGCCCGGCGGATTCGGAACGTTGGATGAATTGTTTGAAGTGCTGACCCTGGTCCAGACGGAGCGGATACCCAGTTTTCCGCTGATCCTGTTTGGGAGATCCCACTGGGCAGGGCTCTTGGATTGGATCCGCACGAGTCTCGAAACGCAGAAATGGATTTCTCCCGGAGATGTGGATCTGCTGCGGGTCACGGATGATCCCGCGCAGGCGGTGGAGTGGATCCTAGATTACAAGCGAAGCGTCGGAGTGCCGGAGAGTGTTCCGGCGGCCTTCCGGTGACTGCTCCGCCATTGGAAAACCCAATCCTCCGGGCGGCCATCCTCTCCTCTCCTCGCTTTATTTCCCGATCCACTTGCAATTCAGCTGATCCGAAATTCGACATGTACCGCCTTTCCACTCTTAGCAATGGCCTTCGACTTGCAACCGTGACGATGCCGCACCGGGCCAGCGTGGCGTTGGGAATCTGGGTGGGGGTCGGTGGACGACACGAGGTGGCTGGGCAGAGTGGGATTTCCCATTTCATCGAGCACATGCTTTTCAAAGGGACACGTCGTCGGTCTGCCCGGGAGATCTCGGAGGCGGTCGAGGGTGTCGGCGGGTACTTGAACGCCTTCACGAGCGAAGAACACACCTGCTTTTACGCGCGGGCCCACCACGTGCGCCTCCCCGAGCTGATCGATGTACTATTTGACATGTATCTTGATTCGCTCTTCGAACCGGCCGAAATCGCCAAAGAGCGGGAAGTGATCAAGGAGGAGTTGGCGATGTACTTCGATCAACCCGCACAGCACGTCCACGAACTCCTGAATGAGACCTCCTGGCCGGATCAGCCCCTCGGGAGACCTTTGACTGGCACGCCGGCTACCCTCGACGGGTTGCGGCGGCGTCATTTCTTGACGCATCTTGCCACACATTATGTTGCCAGCAATACCGTGATCGTTGCCGCCGGCTGTGTGGAACATGAACCGCTCCGTCGCCGTCTCCAAAACGTCGCAAAACGACTGCGCCTCGGCTCGGCACCCGCCCCAGAACCCGCCCGCGTCGCCCAGACCCGGCCTCGCATCCGTCTGCATTCCAAGGATACCGAACAAACGCAGATCGCTTGGGGCATTCGAACCTGCTCGCGGCACGACCCGCGCCGGTTTGCCTTGCGGATTCTGAATGTTCTGCTCGGCGAAAACATGAGCTCGAGGCTGTTTCAATCGCTCCGCGAAGACCATGGTTTGGCTTACAATATCCAGAGTTCTCCCAGCTCGTGGAATGACGCCGGAGATCTGGTGATCAGCGCGGGTCTGGACACGGATCGTTTAGAGAGTGCCATTCGGCTCATTCGGAAGGAATTGCTCCGACTCGGCTCCCGACTCGTCGGGGCCGCGGAGTTCAGTCGGGCGAAAGATTACCTTTTGGGGCAGATGGACCTGTCACTCGAGGGGACTGAGAACCACATGATGACATTGGGTGAGCAGATCCTTGGCTATGGCCGAATTTACCGTCCGCCGGAGCTGCGACGGTTGCTGTCAGCTGTCACGGCCGAAGAGGTTCGTCAAGCGGCCCGGGACTTCATTCAAAGTGACCGCATGAACCTTGCGCTGGTGAGTCCACGCAAATCTAGTCGCGGCCTTGAATCACTCTTAACAATTTGATGCGCAGTGGGATGGGAAGGAATTAATACTGGAAACGCGTCGGCGATGGAAGCCTTGGCGGGGGGCACCTCTTCCTGGCTTGCGGTGGGGGGTCTTGAATAAGCCGGGCCAGTGTGCGTCCATTCGCCCGTAGTGATTGCGAACCTAAATCGAGGTCTCACCGACGGACATCGCCCGAGATGGGCGGGTCCAACCATTCCTAGCCGGCTCTTCCCAGGTTGCTATTCTCAGCCTCTGAGCCACACTTTATTATGAAGCATCTATTGGTCTTCGCGGTATCGGTTGTCTTCCTGATTGGGTGCGATGCCGGGGATCGAAAGGTGCCGATCACCGGAGGCCCGGCCCCGGTAGCAGCGCCCTCGGGTGCGGTGCAATTGGCTCCCGCCGCCCCGCCCGTTCCGGCGGTCTCGACGCCGGTCGCGGTGCCCTCCAGCGCATCGGTCCAATCGGGTGCGTCGGCTCCAGGCCCATTGCCCACCCCGGACGTTGCGCAAACTCTCCCGGTCGCGAGAACTCCCGAGCTGCCGGCCCCCGTGGATGATGTGGTCCGTCTGGCTCAGAGCGGAATAGGCACCGACGTCATTCTGGGCTACGTCTCGGGAATCCGGCAGCCCTATTCACTCAGCGCCGACCAATTGATCTACCTGAAGGACCTGGGACTTCCGATGTCGGTGCTGGAGGCCTTGGTCAAGCAAGGGAGTGTCAACACCCCCGCTCCATTGGCCGCGGCGGAGACACCGCCCGCCGCGGTCCCCGTGCCGAATTCTCCCCCGGGGCCTCCGGCTCCAATTGCTGAGACAAGTCCCAGCGTTGTTTACGGCCAGCCCCGACCGGCTGAGAATGCGGCGCAGGCTCCGGCCCCAATGGTGGTCACGCAGCCGGCCCCGCCGCAGGTCGTGGGGAACAATTACTTTTACGAAAGCCTGTCGCCCTACGGCTCCTGGGTGGATGTAGCACCGTATGGCTGGTGCTGGCGGCCGACCGTTTCGGTGGTGGATGTCAGCTGGCAGCCCTACGTCCACGGTGGCAATTGGCTTTGGTCGGATGCTGGCTGGTACTGGAATTCCGAATACTCCTGGGGTTGGGCACCGTTCCATTATGGCCGCTGGCATCGGGGTCCCAGTCTCGGCTGGGTTTGGGTACCGGGGACAACGTGGGGACCGAGTTGGGTAACGTGGCGCACGGGTGGGGGTAACTGTGGTTGGGCTCCGCTTCCGCCCGAAGCGTACTGGACCGCGGGTGTTGGATTCACGTTTTACGGATCCCAGGTTTCCGTGGGCTTTGGATGGGGGCTTGACCCGTATAGTTATTGCTTCGTGCCCTACTCTCGTTACTGCGATCGCAATGTGTCGAAGTATCGCCATCCCCGGGAACAGAACAACTCGATCGTAAAAGACAGCACGATCATTAACCCCGTAATCAATGGCAACAATAACACGGTGATTATTAATAACGGCCTCGATCATCGCGAGGTTCAGAAACACACCGGAGAGGAAATTCGCAAGACGTCGCTGCGGGATGCTGGATCGCCTGCTGAAGTCACTCGCGGTGCGACGGGAGGTCAACGCCCTGCGGCGCTCACCGTCTACCGCCCCAATTTGCCCGCCCAGGCGGCACAGCCTCCTGATCGCATCGTGCAGCGGCAGGAGGTTCGGAAGAATGCCCCCCTGCCTAACGTGACTCCTGCGGCATCGTCCCGCCCCGGCCAGGCGTCCCGCATCACGCCCGACCCCGGTGCGCCGGCTGGATCCGTTTTGGCTCCGTCACGCCGATCGGAACCGACAACCCGCTCCTTCGCTCCCACTCTGGCCCCCGCTCCCAGCCGGTCTTCCGAGGTTGGCCGCCCAACACCCCGCCCCTCATCCGGTGCCGCTCCCGTCGCCGGCAATCCGCCGCCGTCAGTTCAACGCCCAGCCCCCAACCTCAACCAATCTCCGCCGGCGAGCCGTCGGGCAGCAGCCCCGGTGCCGCCGGCACCGTCCGCGGGCGGCCGCCCCTCCAATCTGAGCCCGAGTGCGACGGTCTCCGGGATCCCATCACAGTCCCGGCCGGTGGCTGAAAATCCGCGAACCCAGGCACGTCCACAGCCGACCGTGAACTCCCGTTCTGAGCCGGCCCGCGGCGAGGTGCGGAAGTATGAGTCGGCTCCGCGAATCCAATCTTACTCACTGCCGGCCCCGGCCCCCTCGGCCGCTCCGCAGCCCCAGACGCGTCCCACGGCCCCCTCGGCTCCCACGCAACGCTTTGAACAACGGAGCGTTCCGGCTCCCACTTACCGAACCCAGAGCGCGCCGGCACCTCTAAGGCATTCGCCCGCACCCGCCTACCAGAGTCCGACGCCTCGAAGCCTTTCTCCCGCGCCTACCTACCAGGGTTCGCCGCCGCCTCCGCCCCGGGCTTCCTCCGCCCCGCCGGTACCTCAGGTGCCTCAAAGCCGGCCACCGACGCCGCGGAATGAAGCGTCCTCGCCTCGCTCTTCCGGCAACGAACAAGGTTCCAACACGAGAAACCGGTAGCGGTAATGCGTGTCCTCCCGTCTCTCCGGTACCTCCGGCCTTTCGTTGCCATGATTTCTGCCGCCCTGCCGCTGGCTCCAACGCGGTGGATCCCGTCAACGGCCGGATGGTTTTTCGCCACGTGTTCTGCAGCGCTCTTGACGTTCAGTTCGTTGCTCGGCCAGGGGATTGATCCTCGGGTACTGTATGAGACCGGTTTCGAAGCATTTGAAGGGTACTCGACCGAAAAGGATCTCGTTGGACAAAACGGATGGACTAGCTTTGGCACCGCCGGGAACGGAGTTCTGACCGCTGGCACGCCCGGCTTTTCTGGACAGGCTGCTTACATCGGGTTCATGGCGTCAGCGTCGAACGATTTCTTTAATATCTTTCGCCCGGTCAATCTGACACCCACGGGAGGGGACTTTCCGGTGGTGCAATTCACCGTGTCGTTTCAGATCGAGGATTCAACCACGAATTCCCCTTACTTCGATGACTTTCGGTGGAGTGTTTATAATACCAACGATGACCGTCTCTTCACTCTCGATTTTGCCAACGAGGAACGACTGATCAGCTATCTGCTCGATGATGATAAAGGATTTCGAGCGACCGGGTTTTCCTTTCTCAATGGCGAGGCCTACGACCTCGCGGTGACCCTCAATTATTCCCGCAACCTTTGGTCGGCCACCATCAACGGAGCGGTGCTCGTCAACGCCGCTCCGATCACAACGCGCAATGCCAAACTCGATCTCGCGGACATTGATGCTGTTTGGGCGATCCGTACCCCGGGCAAGCCGGGCGATAACTTCATGATCTTTGATGACTATAAGATTACGGCTCAGGCGGTCTGGACGATACCCCCGGTGGTGGAAGCACGGGGGCTATTGAACGGCACCCAATTCTTGCTGCGAGTGCTGGGTGAGCCCGGTGTCATCTATGCTCTGGATGCGACCACGGACTTCGTTCAGTGGGATGAAATCAGCCGCAAGGTCGCCCAGTCTCCGGGGGGCTTCGCAGAATTCGCAGACCCACTCGTGCCCGGTCGAGCCGTGCGGTCGTACCGGGCCAGAGCCATCCCCCCAAAACCCTGACGCGGTCCCAGACGGTCGTTCCAGCCTGGCTCAGGCTCAGGACTCCTGAGGTTACGGGTCACCGACCCATCCGAGTTCCGCCCGGCGACGCCACAAATCCTCTGGGCGGATGATCCCGACGGGGGTAATGATTCCGGTGATTAATTCCGCTGGCGTGACATCGAATGCGGGATTCAAGGCCGAACTGGTTGGATTCGCAGTTCGAACATACGTCCGCCCCCTCCCGCTGGCGACGCCCCAGGCGCCCAAGACTTCCGCCTCGTCGCGCTCTTCAATCGGAATCTCCAGTCCCGACGATAGCTTCCAGTCGAGCGTGGAGAGCGGAATCGCAACGTAGAACGGAATACGATGCCGGTGTGCAAGCACGGCTTTGGTATAGGTGCCGATTTTATTCGCAACCTCTCCGGTGCGGCCCAGCACGCGATCCGCACCAACGATTACCAAGTCGATTTTGCCCCGCTGCATCAAGTGTCCAGCCGCGTTGTCGACGATGATGTTGTGGGGGACATCCTGTTGCGCGAGTTCCCAGGCCGTCAGCGAAGCCCCCTGACAACGCGGGCGGGTTTCGTCACACAGGACAAGGAACTTTCTCCCGGCCGCTTGGGCGGCATACAACGGGGCGGTTGCCGAGCCGATATCAACAAAGGCCAGCCAACCCGCGTTGCAGTGGGTCAGCACGGTGCAGCCATTCGGGATTAATCGCAGTCCGTGCTGGCCGATATTCCGGCAATGTTCTGTATTCTCGTTTGCGAACTCCTCGGCGGCGGCCAGTGCGAGGGACTGCTTCTGCGCCACCGTTTTCCCAAATGCCATCGCCGCCTGAACTCCATGCATTGCGTTCAAAGGATCGACGGCGGTCGGCCGGGCGTTCATCAAATCTCCGAACACCTTGCTCAAATGCCGCTTGAAAAGACCACGATGCGTTCCCCGAAATGCCCGGGCCCCTTGGGCAAGTCCGTACGCGGCGGTCGCCCCGATCGCGCCAGCCCCTCGCACCACCATGTTCCGGATCGCTGCGGCGGTCTCGCGGTGGTTTCGGGTCGAAACAAGTTCAAAACGATGAGGCAACAGCCGTTGTTCAATCAGAACCACGGAGTTGGTTGCGGCATCGAAACGGACAGTCCGGAACGATTTACGCTGACCGCGGATTTTGACTTGCACCCGACGAGTGTATTCTGCCGCCGGCTGTCACAAAAGCCGGAATCGCAGGCCCAATTGCGCAACAAAAAGGCCGGCCAGAAACGGCAGGCCTTTTTGATTGGGGCCGTTCAGGCCAGGACTTCGCCGACTTGGAATCGCAGAAAGCGGCGCACCGTGATGGTGTCGCCGAGTTGCTTCCCAACCGCTCCAATGTGGGCTTCGACCTTGAGTTCAGGATTCTTCACAAATCCCTGCTCGAGAAGACATGCCGTCTCGAAGAACTTGTTGATCTTGCCTTCGATGATTTTGGCCATCGCCTGGGGCGGCTTGTTCTTGAGCGCATCGCTTTGCGATGCGATTTCCTTTTCCTTGTCGATAATGGCCGGCGGCACGTCGGTGCGACTGACGGAGACGGGGCTGGCCGCTGCGATTTGCAGCGTAATGTCGCGAACCAACTGCTTGAACCCCTCCAGTTGAACCGTGGCGTCGCGGTTGGCCCCCACCTCGACCAACACGCCGACTTTGCCACCGGTATGGATGTAGGTCGCCACGAGACCGCTCCCCTGAACTTCAAGCCTTTCATGACGGCGAATCTGTATATTTTCTCCAATGCGTGCCACCGCAGCAATGCGGTCCGCTTCGAGGCTCGCCGATGGGCTGGCCGCAATCTTGTTCGCCAGATCACCGCAGAAAGCCTTGAAACTGTCGTTGCGCGCAACGAAATCTGTCTCGCAATTCACCTCAACTAGAACTCCCACTTTGCCGCTGGCCGTCACGGCCTGAGCGATGAGTCCTTCTTTGGCATCCCGCCCAGCCTTTTTGGCGGCGGAGGCTGCTCCCTTCTTACGGAGGATGTCCACGGCACCGTCGAGATCGCCCGCGGCGGCAACGAGTGCGTTCTTGCAGTCCATCAGACCAGCGTTGGTCATTTCACGGAGTTTGCCCACGAGGGCAGGGGTAATTTCTGACATAAGTGGTTTTTGTAGCGGGTTCTTGTCGGGTCGTGTCTGCGGCAAGAGGAAACGCCCGCCTGTCCGATCGCGAGGGTCGGTGGCGGGCGATGAAGATCCTCGAAGTTTAGACGGCAGGCGTTGCGGAGGGAGTCATCGCGGCGTCCGCTTCCGCAGTGGGTGTCTCGGTCTTTTCAGCGGGCTTGCGCGCCCGTTTCGCATCGTATTCCGCCTTCGCCTTAGAAATTGATTCCGTAACCGCACCGAGCAGAAGTTTCACGGAGCGGATCGCGTCGTCATTGCCGGCAATTGGAAAATCGACCAAGTCTGGATCACAATTGGTGTCGACAATTGCCACCAGGGGAATCTTTAAACGCCGAGCTTCGGCGACGGCGTTGTGTTCCCGCTTAATGTCGATGACGAACATCACATCCGGCAGAGCTTCCATAGTCCGCAATCCGTCAAGGTTCTTGAACAATCGGGCGTGTTCTCGACGGATCATCGATTGCTCCTGCTTAACGTACCGATTGATCGAGCCGTCCTGCTCCATTTTCTCAATCTCCTTCATCCGCTTGAGCGAGCGCTTAACGGTTTTTAGATTGGTCAGTGTTCCCCCAAGCCATCGTTCGGTGACGAACATCTGACCGCAGGTTTTGGCGGATTCCTTGACCGACTCCTGCGCCTGCTTTTTGGTGCCGACAAACAAGATGTTTCCGCCTTTGGCTGCAGCCTGAGCCAGGAAATTCAAGGCGGCATCCAATTGGGGCACCGTCTTGGAAAGGTCAATGATGTGAATGCCGTTCCGCGCATCAAAAATGAACTTCTTCATCTTCGGGTTCCAACGGCGGGTCTGGTGCCCAAAATGGACACCGGCTTCAAGCAACTCTTTAACTCCAATTGTCGACATGCGTTTGCAATTTTCCAATGGATCTACACCGACCTGTCTCCAGGGCGGCATCCCGCGGAAAAACGGGATTGGGTACCGATGTTGTTATGGCCGCCCGGAGCACATTGCACCCGGACTATCAAAGCCACTTTGCCCTCCGGCCGTGTGGCTAGGAGGGCCGAGAACATTAGCAAGGGAATACGCTGAAGCAATGCTTTTCGGGATGAATTGAGGGCTTGGGGCGCCTCCCGAAGGGTTGTCGCGCTGCGACAACCCCGCCCGCGTCCAGCGGGCGGACAGGGCCGCTGCGCGGTTCGTGCCGCGCCTGAACGGCGCCGGGACGCCGCAGCGCGGCGTCCGCTACCGTCTCCCACAACTTCGAGATGCGCCCGAGGGCTTGGGGCGCTGGCAGCCTTGACCTCATCGGCGGTAGGTCCCCCGGCCGGCAAGAACACTGGACGTCGACTCCAGCCTCAGGTCGGTTTATCTCGCGACCTCCCTCTTTCCACGGCTGGCCGGCGCTGATGTGAGATCGGTCGTCAGAAACTCATCCCAAATGGTTAAAGGACTGATTGCCGATCGCATTTCATGCCGATCCGCCTGCGGAATGCCGAAAAATATCTTGCCCAGGCCAAAATTCTTTTCATCCGAAATAGGCGGAATATCGGAAGATTTTCAATATTTCAACCCCAGGTCGCAAAAATACCCGAAATACTCTTGCATCAAACTCCCGGGGCAATAATCTCTCCGCTCCCTTTCGTCCCTCGGGATGAGCGGGTTAATTGCCGGCCGATAATCATGTCGCTCCTCGCGGCTGAGAGTGATGGCAGGCAGCACGAGGATGCGAGTCCCGTGAAACTTGAATTTTAACAGTGAAAACGTTCAGACCATTAACGCCATCGTCGCGCTGTTTGACCTACGCCGATTTTTCGGACATTACGAAAACTCGTCCGGAGAAGGCGCTGGTCTATACCCGCAAGAAAACGGGTGGACGCAATGTGCATGGCCGCGTGACCGCACGCGCCATCGGTGGCGGTCACAAGCAAAAGGTTCGCGCTGTGGATTTCCGTCGGAATAAACTGGACCAGGTGGCGAAGGTCATCGCGGTTGAGTACGATCCGATTCGGAGTGCCCGCCTTGCGCTGGTTGAATACGCCGACAAGGAACGTCGCTACATTGTCTGTCCGGACGGACTGCAGGTCGGAGCCGTAATCATGAACGGTGCGAAAGCGCCGCCGACCGTCGGGAATGCTCTGCCTCTCGCCTCGATTCCCGTAGGGCTCTCGATTCATAACATTGAACTCACGCCCGGCCGAGGTGGCCAAATGGTCCGCTCGGCGGGGTCTGCCGCGACCCTGATGTCCCGCGATGCTGGCTACGCGCAGGTCCGCCTGCCTTCCGGTGAGATCCGCCGCATCCATGAAAACTGCATGGCGACGATTGGCCAAGTCGGCAATGCCCAACATGAAAATGTAGTTCTCGGAAAAGCGGGTCGATCCATTCATCGAGGTAAACGGCCGATGAGCCGAGGCATGGTTCGTAATCCGGTTGACCATCCGAACGGCGGGGGGCAGGGGAAAAGTAAGGGTGGCGGCGGCCGTCAGCATCTGACCTCGCCGTGGGGACTGCTCGCGAAGGGGAAGCGCACTCGCAATAAACATAAGATTTCCAACCGGTTCATCCTGGTTCGTCGTGATGGCCGGGCGATGAAGTTAAAGTAAGTACGCAAGCAAGCCTATAGCCTATGGGACGTTCATTAAAGAAGGGGCCATTCATCGACCTGCACTTGCAGTTGAAGGTCGAGAAGTCGAAGGCCAACAAGTCAAAGACGCCGATCAAGACTTGGTCGAGGCGGTCAACGATAACGCCGGATTTTGTCGGGCTGACGTTGAACGTCCATAACGGCAAGATTTTCACCCCCGTTTTCGTCACCGAAAACATGGTAGGTCACAAGGTGGGCGAATTTTCGTTTACCCGGACCTTCAAGAAACACGGAGCCCATACCGCGAAGGCGGAGGCGAAGTAGGATCTCTATGGAAGTTCAGGCAATACTCAAAAATTTTCGGATGTCCCCGCAGAAAGTGCGAGAGGTTGTCCGGCAAGTGCAAGGCATGAATGCCGTACAGGCCCTCGCTGTACTGCAGGTTGTCTCCCGCAAGTCGGCCCGAGCGGTTGCAAAAACGCTCCAGTCGGCAATCGCCAATGCCGAAAACAATCACGGTTTAAAACGGGAACGGCTCCGAGTTTCTGGAGCCTTTGCACAGACAGCCAAATCCTTGAAGCGTTTCCAGCCAAAGGCTCGTGGGTCCGCTGGCCCCATTATTAAGCGCAGCAGTCACATCAAGATCGTCCTTACCGATAACTGATTACTATGGGCCAGAAGACCAACCCAATTGGATTTCGCATTCCGGTCAACCGCGAATGGCGCTCCCGATGGTATGCCACCAAGAAAGACTTTGCCGGCTTGCTGGTCGAAGACGCTACGATTCGCCGGATCCTGAAAAAGAAACTTGAAGCCGCCGCCGTCCCCAAGATCGAGATCGAACGGGCAGCCAACCGGTGCCGGGTGACTATTTTTACTGCGCGCCCTGGCGTCGTAATCGGACGCAAAGGATCCGAGATCGACAAGCTCAAGGAGGAATTGTCGAAACTGACTGGAAAAGATATTTACGTCGACATTCAGGAAGTGAAACAGCCCGAGACGGATGCTCAACTGGTGGCTGAAAATGTTGCCTTGCAGTTGGAGCGTCGCATTAGTTTCCGCCGCGCGATGAAAAAGTCGGTGCAGACCGCCATGGATTTTGGCGCCCTCGGCATCAAGATTCGCTGCGCGGGCCGACTCGGAGGCTCGGAAATTGCCCGAGTCGAAAAGTACCACGAGGGCAGCGTGCCGTTGCATACTCTCCGTGCAAACATCGATTACGGCTTCGCCGAAGCAAACACGGTTTACGGAAAACTCGGAATCAAGTGCTGGATTTGTAAGGGCGAACAGAAAAAGGGGGAGAAGCAGGATCGACCTGAGCGCACCGACCGGCCCCCATCGGAACGTCGCCCAGAAACCGTCGCGGCCAAATAACCGCGGAAACATAGACTTTTTCAGGAGATACCACGTATGGCGTTGATGCCGGCAAGAGTTAAGTACCGAAAGATGCACCGGGGCCACCGAACGGGGTTGGCCTCGCGGGGCAACACTGTGGCCTTTGGAGAATATGGGCTTCAGGCCATGGAACGATGCTGGATGGACACCAAACAGATCGAATCGGCCCGCGTGGCGGTAACTCGTTACATGAAGCGCCGTGGAAAAGTTTGGATCCGGATATTTCCGGACAAGAGTTTCACCAAGAAACCGCTCGAAGTCCGAATGGGTACGGGTAAAGGGGGCGTCGAATCCTGGGTGGCGGTCATCCGGCCCGCCAACATTCTCTTCGAAGTCGATGGTGTCACCGAAGCGGTCGCACGCGAGTCGTTGCGCTTGGCTGCTACTAAATTACCGATTAGGACCAAGTTTGTCTCACGTCACAAGATGGCCTAACCCGAGAGATCGGAGCTGATTTCCATGGCAAAAAAAATTGAAATTAAGGATCTAACCCCGGTGGAGCTCGTGGCCCGGAGCCGCGAAATGCGCCACGAGTTGTTTAACCTGCGCCTTCAACAGGCGTCGGCACGAATGGAGAAACCCCATCGGATGCGCCAGTTGCGCCGGGATATCGCTCGTTGCGAGACCCGCCTCAGTATTGTCCGTAAGTCGAACCCCCCTGCAAAGAAGCCCTGATCGCGTATGGCAGATACCATTCCAACTCGAGGACACCGCAAAGAGCGGATGGGCGAGGTCGTCTCCAATAAGATGACCAAGACTATCGTGGTCCGCGTCGAACGCCGTTTTCGGCATCCCAAATTCAAGAAAGTCGTGACGAGTTCCTCCAAGTTCTATGCTCACGACGAGAAGAGTCAGGCCAAGGTGGGTGATTTGGTGCGGATCCAAGAAACTCGGCCGCTCTCTAAAATGAAGAACTGGCGATTGGTCGAGATCCTGAATGCGGATGGCTCGGTCCGAGCCGCCGCCTGATCTAAGGACAATTTATATGCTGCAAATTCGCTCTAGCGCCGACGTGGCGGACAATACGGGAGCCAAGGTCGCATGGACCATTGGCGTTATCGGCCGCAACCAGCGGTACGCTCGCATCGGCGATATTATCAAAGTGCACATCAAGGAAGCCGCTCCCGATGGAACCGTAAAAAAGGGAGAGGTCCAGAACGCGGTCATCGTTCGCACCCGCGCTCCGATTCGCCGCAATGATGGCTCCTACGTCCGATTCGACCGCAACGCGGTCGTAATCATCGACAAGGAGAACAACCCGAGGGGAACCCGTATCTTTGGACCTGTCGCCCGTGAGTTGAGGGACATGAAGTTCATGAAGATAATCTCCCTCGCTCCCGAAGTTATCTAGGAAAACTCTGCCAATTTTAACGAAGCGTAACAGTATGCCCAAGCGTCATGTCAAAAAAGGCGATGAAGTGGTCGTCATTGCGGGGTCCGGCAAAGGCCGCCGCGGCAAGATCACTTCGGTTTCACCCGCCCGCGGATCCGTTGTACTCGAGGGAACGGATGACCGATCGCGGGATAAGGAAAAAGATGAGCGAGACCGCCTGGTTCGCCCCGTCCAACATTTTCTCCGGAAAAGCCAGCAAAGTCCTCAAGGGGGCGTGATCTGGCTTGAAGGTCCGATCCACATTTCTAACGTCATGAAGGTCGAGGCGTACGACGCCGGCCGTTCCAAGAAGCGCTAATCCATGAAGCCCCGTTTGCAGGTTAAATATCAGGAAGAGGTCAGCCCCGCTCTCAAGGAAAAGCGAGGGTACAAAAACGTTCATCAGATTCCGCGCATCGAGAAGATTGTTATCAACATGGGCGTCAGTGCCTCTCTGGAGAAGGGCGCTGTTGAGGATGCCGCGAAGGATCTTACCTCAATCACCGGGCGGAAGCCTGTCATCACCAAGGCGAAAAAGAGTGTCGCAAATTTCAAGTTGCGGCAGGGCCAGTCTGTGGGGTGTCGCGTGACTCTCCGACGCGAGGTCATGTACGAATTTTTCGACCGCCTGGTCGCCTCTGCTTTGCCCCGAATCCGCGACTTTCGAGGTGTCAGTCCGCGCCAATTTGACGGCCGTGGAAGTTATTCCCTGGGTCTCTCCGACCAAACCATTTTCCCCGAAATTGAACTCGATAAGATCAAACGACAGCAGGGGATGGACGTCACGATCGTAACGACGGCTCCGACGAATGAGGAGGCCTACGACTTGCTCAAGCTCATGGGCATGCCCTTTTCTAAGTAATCTCGGCATTTTTATTCTCTAAACTATGGCTACTAAAGCTTGGCTGGCACGCAACCAGCGGAAATTGAAGACGGTAAATAAGTACGCCGCGGTCCGCGCCGAAATGAAGGCGAAAGGGGACTACGCCGGCCTGCAAAAATTGCCGAAAAATGCCAGCCCCGTCCGGGTTGTCAACCGCTGCAAAATCACGGGTCGACGCCATGCCTACATTCGCAAATTCGGGGTGTCTCGCCTCACCTTCCGGGAACTGGCGCTCAATGGCTTGATCCCGGGTGTTACCAAGGCGAGTTGGTAATTTTTCACGCCTATGACTTCTGATCCCATTTCTGATCTGCTGACCCGGATTCGCAACGCCGGAATGGCGCTGCATCCCGCTGTGACCATGCCTCACTCCAAAATGAAGGAGGCGGTTGCCGTAATTCTCAAAAAGGAAGGGTATGTCCATGACGTGTCCTCGGAGGGAACCGCAGCCAAGAAGAGTCTTAAACTGGGTCTCAAGTATCAGGGCAGTCGCCCGGTCATTGTGGGGCTCCGGCAGATTAGCACCCCAGGGCTTCGTCGCTATGTGCGTAGCACCGAGATTCCCAGGGTTCTGGGCGGAATGGGCATTGCCATCCTCTCCACATCCAAGGGTTTAATGACTGGCGGTGACGCCCGTCGGCAAAACCTTGGAGGTGAGTTGGTTTGCTACGTTTGGTAAGAGTAAGAATTGAGAAGGAATTTTGGATATGTCGCGAATTGGTAGAAATCCTGTGGTCATTCCCGCAAAGGTCCAGGTGACCCTCAGTGGGGGCCGCATCGCGGTCGATGGACCCAAAGGAAAGCTGCAACTCACCTTGCCGCGGCACACCACTGCCGTCGTCGAGGGCACTCAGGTCAAGATCAGTCGGACGGGTGAAACCGCAGAGGCTCGCGCCATGCATGGGTTAGCCCGAGCGCTGGTGAATAATATGGTCAAGGGCGTCAGTGACGGTTTTCAGAAAAAATTGGAAATTCAGGGCGTCGGCTTCAAAGCCGCGGTCCAAGGCCCGATCATCAACCTGAGTCTCGGATACAGCCATCCCGTTCACTATCCAATTCCCGCCGGCATCAAGGTGACCGTGGAGGAGAATACAAAATTGACCATCGATGGCGTGGACAAAGAACTCGTGGGACGAGTCGCTTCCGAGATTCGTGCCTATTACCCGCCGGAACCGTACAAGGGCAAAGGAGTCCGCTATGTCGGCGAGCATGTCGTCCGCAAGGAAGGCAAGACGGTCCAGTAATTTTCGGCGAATCACCCCCCGCCACAGAATTTGCATAAGCCTCCGAAATGAGAACGGAAAAGAAACATGAACTGGCCATCAAACGTCGATGGCGCGTCCGCAAAAAGGTGATCGGAACGATCGCTCGTCCGAGGATGAGTGTGAAGTTCAGTGGACAGCACATTTATGTGCAGTTCATCGACGATTCGGCGGGAAAAACGTTGGCGGCCGTGACCACCCGGGATAAAGCCGTCGCGAAGTCCCCGGCGCGTGCCAACGTCGAAGTCGCTGTCGCAATTGGAAAGCTTGCTGCGGAGGCTGCCAAAGCGGCCCAGATTACCACCGTCGTGTTCGATCGGGGTTCCGCCCGGTATCACGGCAAGGTGAAGGCTCTCGCGGACGCAACTCGCGAAGGCGGAATCAACTTTTAAACCAGACGGAGGATCTAATCGTGGCTGAAGAGAAGGAAATTATTAATTCCGAGTCCGTGGCGCCTGCCGCACCGGCGACTCCTGCACCGGCGACTCCTGCACCGGCGACTCCTGCACCGGCGACTTCGAGCGGTGCCGAACGGGGTTTCCGTAGTGACCGGGGAAGTGACCGGGGTGATCGAAGTGGCCGGCGCCGTCGGGAGACGGAAAATGACGGTAAGCGGGATGATCTCGCGGAGAAGGTACTCTACATTAACCGCTCGGCGAAGGTCGTAAAAGGAGGCCGGCGATTCAGCTTTAGCGCTCTCGTGGTCATGGGGGATCGCAAGGGCAAGGTGGGGCTTGGGCTGGGCAAGGGTGCCGAGGTCAGTGAAGCCATCAAGAAGGGAGGCGAGAACGCCCGCACCCAGCTGCAAATGGTTTCACTCAACGATAACACCATTCCGCATGAAGTGTTCGCTCACTTTGGCGGTGCCAAAGTGCTGCTTCGCCCTGCGTCCGCTGGAACGGGATTGATTTGTGGCAAGACGGTGCGCGCGGTGGTCGAGTCCGCAGGAATTCGGGATATTCTCAGCAAATCCCTGGGTTCGAAGAATGCCGCCAATGTCGCGAAGGCAACCCTGACCGCGCTTAAACAATTGCGCCGTCGCGAGGAGATTTTCAAAGCTCGCGGCCTCGAATCCCGACTCATTAAGACTGCCTGATTTTTATGCGACTGCACGACCTCAAACCCCGCCCCGGATCTAAGCATCGTCGGAAGCGCCTAGGAATCGGCGAATCCAGTGGACACGGCAAAACATCCGGCCGAGGCGGTAAGGGCCAGAGCGCACGCTCCGGTTCCTCCATTCGTATTGGCTTCGAGGGTGGACAGATGCCCCTCATCCGCCGCCTGCCCAAACGGGGATTCAACAATGCCCGGTTTACGACGGTCTACTTGCCGGTCAATCTCTCCGAACTAAACGCATTCGAGAATGGCGCGACTGTCGACGAAGCGGCCCTTCGCGCAGCCGGTCTGGCCAATGGGCGCAGCGCCGGTATCAAGGTGCTCGGGGTGGGGTCTCTCACCCGAAGGCTGACGGTCAAAGCATCCGCGTTCTCCGCCGCTGCCCGGTCCGCGATCGAGAAGCTTGGAGGAACCGCTGAAGTGGTCGTCCGGTAAATCCGTCCCTTCGCCGCATTCCTTTTCACAACATGATAGGCCGCCTCCTCCAAACGCTTGCGAATTGCTTTAAGATTCCGGAGCTTCGCTCCCGAATTCTATTCACAGCGTTGCTGCTGACTGCCGCCCGCCTCATCATGTTGGTTCCTATCCCGGGCCTCGATGGCGCCGCACTCCAGCAACATTTTGACGAACAGGCGAAGCGGGTGGGTGGAAGTGGAGCAATCGGATTTTATAGTCTTTTCACCGGCGGTGGTCTGGAAAAGTGCGCTGTCGGTGCCTTGGGCATCATGCCTTACATCTCGGCGACGATCATCATTCAACTCCTTACGGCGGTGATTCCCGCGCTGGGCAAGCTCGCCCGAGAGGAAGGAGGCCGCGCGAAAATTGTGGCCTACGGTCGGTATCTCACCGTCCTGCTATGCCTCGGGCAGGGGCTCGTTCTGGCTCTCAGCTGGGAGAATCCGCAGGTGTTCGAATTCAATCAGAAGATCGTCACGATTGACAACGTATGGATCTATCGGCTCCAAACCGTGATCATACTTACGACCGGGACACTGGTAATGATGTGGCTGGGTGAACAGATTACGGAGAGAGGAGTAGGCAATGGGGTCTCGCTCATTATCACAATTGGGATTCTCGCCAGACTCCCCCTGGCCTTTCATGCCCTGCGGGTGATGTTTTTCCCGGCGGATCCGTCACTTCGCGAGTACAACTGGACTCATGCGGTCTTGCTCATCGGGCTGCTGTTTATCGTGATCGGAGGCGTCATCATGGTAACTCAGGGCCAGCGCAAGATCCCCGTCCAATACGCTCAGCGGGCCGTGGGTCGGAAGGTGTATTCTGGAGGAACCTCGTTCATGCCGCTGCGAGTCAATTATGCAGGCGTGATGCCCGTCATATTCGCCTCAGCAATCCTGATGTTTCCGGGAATGATTCTCTCAAAATTAGGAGAGATTACCAAGATGAACCTTCTAAGAGACATCGGTTCCGAATTGAGTCGCGGTGACGGTGGATGGCTCTACCTTTCCTTGTACGCGTTGATGATCCTCTTCTTTTCCTATTTCTGGGTCGCAACGCAGTTTAACGAATTGCAGGTTGCGGATGACCTAAAGAAATACGGTGGCTATATCCCGGGAATTCGTCCCGGAAGCGCCACCAGCGATTTTCTCCACAACACCATGAGTCGTGTGACGCTTGCGGGTGCCATTTTCCTCGTCCTGATTGCCGTCGTTCCGTTGCTCTTGACCCGATTTCTTCGCATTGACCCGAATGTGGCGAGTTTTTTCGGGGGTACCTCCCTGCTCATCACGGTAGGAGTTCTGCTGGACACGATGCGGCAGATGGAATCCCACTTATTGATGCGGCATTACGATGGATTTTTGCAAAAGGGTCGCATTCGTGGGCGGTCGTAAACTTGAATAGTTCTTTGGCACTGATTGGGATAGAACGCACCGGTGACGCAGGGAAGATAATTGCCTGACGCTATGAGCAAGAGTGTGCTCAAAACTGCCAGTGAAATTGAATCCATGCGGAAGGCGGGATCGGTGGCAGCCAGGGTATTGCGCGAGGCATCGCAGTTGATAAGCCCTGGGGTGACCACCCAGGATATTGACGCCAGAGTGGGTGAAATCATCCGTGGCAAGGGCGCAGTGAGTGCCTTTTATCGGTATCGTGATTTCCCGGGTCAGTGTTGTATTTCGGTCAATGACGGAGTAATCCACGGCATTGGTGGTCGGCGCCGACTGCAATTGGGCGATTTGGTTAAACTGGATGTTGGCGTTCGTTTTGAAGGCATGGTGGGTGATGTGGCAATGACGGTCGCGTGCGGGGGTTGTACTCCGGCAGCGCAAAAACTAATGGACGTAACCATAAAAGCTTTGTACGATGGTGTTTCTTTTGCGCGAGCGGGCAACACCGTCACGACGGTGGGGCGGGCGGTGCAGAAGCGGGTGGAGTCAAATGGGTTCGGAGTGGTTCGTGAATTTTGCGGGCACGGGGTCGGGCGGTCCGTGCACGAAGATCCGCAGGTTCCCAACTACGACGATGGGCGGCGTGGTGGGATTCGTTTGAAGCCGGGCATGACGATCGCGATTGAGCCCATGGTGACTGCGGGGAAGCCGGCAGTGAAGATTTTGGATGATGGTTGGACGGTGGTAACGCAAGATCGTCAGTTTGCGGCCCACTTTGAACATACTGTGCTGGTGACCGATGGGGATCCAGAAATACTGACACGAGACGATTTACCGGACCTGTACTGAGGGTCTGGGGTAACAATTTGGAAACACGATGAAAGTGCGCGCATCAGTCAAAAAGCTTTGTGTAAACTGCAAGATAGTCCGCCGTAAGGGTGTGATTCGGGTGATATGTTCAAACGCTCGGCACAAACAGCGGCAGGGCTAAGTCCGAGAGCACGGAAACAGGAAAAGTATGCCAAGAATTTTAGGTGTTGATATTCCAGGAGAGAAGAGGGTGGACATTGCCCTCCGCTATGTCTATGGGCTGGGCCCAGTGAACGCTCGGGAGATTCTGACTCGAGCGAACATCGATCCGGCGGTCCGGGCGAAGAACCTTTCTGAGAACCAGCTTTCCCAGATCGTTAACGCGATCCAGGAAGGCAAGTATGTGATTGAGGGCGACCTTCGAAGGGAATTAGGCCTCAATCTCAAACGTCTGCAGGCGATCAAATCGTATCGCGGCCAACGCCATCTTCGCAGCCTTCCGGTGCGAGGCCAACGGACGCAGACTAATTCCCGAACCCGCAAAGGTCCTCGCCGGACCGTGGGTGTGCAGCGTAATCCCAACGCAAAAACGGGCATCCACTAGACCCTTTACCACCTGATTCGAGACCATGCCTGAAGAAATTAAGCCTAAGAAGGCCCCGGCTAAGAAAGAGGGCGAGGCAGCCGCACCCGCGGCTGAGAAACCGGCCAAGGCGAAGAAGCCAGCCGCCGTCGCATCCGCTGCCGCTGCCGCTACGCCGGCGACTGATGCCACCGCTGCGGCTCCTACCGTCGCTGCCGCTGCGGTCGCTCCGTCTGCCGCCGAGTTGTTGGGAGACGACCCCAATGCCAAGAAAATCATCAAGGCCAAGGGTTCGAAGAACATCACGGCGGGCGTGGCGAAC
This sequence comes from Akkermansia muciniphila, assembly GCA_945861565.1. GTDB lineage: Bacteria > Verrucomicrobiota > Verrucomicrobiia > Limisphaerales > UBA9464 > SIBK01. The sequence continues at coordinate 14,780 of CAMAUY010000055.1, read as the reverse complement.
ATTCTCGCAACCTTCAACAATACCCAGGTGACCATCACGGACATGCAGGGTAATACAATTGGCTGGAGTACCGCCGGTCGAGTTGGGTTCAAGGGATCGCGTAAGAGCACCGCCTTTGCAGCCCAGCAGGCGGCTCAGGATGCCGCTCGCCAGGCCATGTCACACGGCATGCGCGAGATCGAGGTTCGGGTCAATGGCCCTGGGTCCGGTCGCGAATCGGCAATCCGCGCTCTGCAGGCGATCGGGATGGACATTACTTCCATTAAGGATGTAACCCCGATTCCCCACAACGGCTGCCGCCCCCGCAAAAAGCGCCGCGTTTAATTCATTTTTTCGCTTTCAACCCCTCTTTTATCTTTTCCGGTCATGGCTCGTTATACTGGTCCGCGCGTCCGCATCAGCCGCCGCTTTGGTGTGCCGATTTTTGGCAATTCAAAGTACCTCGAACGCCGCAACTATCCGCCGGGCGTTCACGGTCCGAAATCTCGCCGCAAGCACAGCGATTACGCCGTGGGATTGATCGAGAAGCAGAAACTTCGCTATTACTACGGCCTTTTGGAGCGACAATTCCGCAACGTGTACGAGCGGGCGCTTAAGATGCGTGGTATTACGGGTGAGAAGATGCTCCAGATCTTGGAGTCTCGGCTGGATAATTTGGTTTATCACAGTGGTTTTGGTGTCACTCGGGCGGGTGCCCGCCAGATGGTCACTCATGGACACGTCAAGGTAAACGGCCGCAAGGCCGGTATCGCCAGCTTCGCGGTTCGTGTCAATGATGTCATCGAAATCCGGGATCATCCGAAGTCGAAACAGATGGCCATGAAGAATCTCGAAGGATCGACCGCACGGGTCGTTCCGGATTGGGTCTCCCTCGATCGGGAGCACCTCAAGGCGACCCTCCTCCGCGTTCCGTCGCGTGAAGAAATCCAACCGATAGCCAACGAGCAGGCCATCGTCGAATTTTACTCCCGTTAAGTAATCCTGCCGCGCGGTTCGCGGTGGGTGGCAATTATATGGGGAAGCCTGGAACCGGGAGTAAGAGTCCGGGCAGCCCAGTTTAAAATTGCAATCCTAAATACCTATGCCTATACGACTTGGACGATTTGAAATGCCGAAGCGACTTGCCAAAGAGGAGTCAACGGCGACGCAGACTTACGCAAAGTTCGTGGCCGAGCCTTTTGAAACGGGCTTTGGTCACACCATCGGCAATTCCATCCGCCGCTTGTTGCTTTCCTCGCTCGAAGGCGCGGGAATTACATCGGTGAAGATCGATGGGGCCATGCACGAATTCACCACCGTGGATGGTGTGGTCGAGGATGTCACGGACATCGTCCTCAACCTGAAAAAGATTAAGTTTAAGGCCCACAGCCGTGAGCCTCAGATGCTGCTCCTCTCGGTCAACAAGGAAGGTGCCGTCACCGCCGCCGATATTCAGGTGAACCAAAACATCGAATTGGTGAATCCTGACCAGCTTATTTGCACGCTGGACCGGAAGAAAAAACTCGAGATGGAGTTCGAAATCAAGGTGGGTCGCGGGTTTTGCCCGTGGGACGAAAATAAAAAGGTTGACCAGGCGATCGGAATTATTGCCATCGACTCCCTTTTTTCTCCCGTTTCCCGAGTTCGATATAATGTCGAGGCAGCCCGCGTGGGGCAGCGGACCGATTACGACAAGCTGATCCTTGAGATCTGGACGGATGGTCGCATTTCTCCAGACGATGCGCTCACGCAGGCATCAGCGATTCTCCAGCATCATCTCGACGTTTTCGTTGGTTATGATAAGAATGCCATAGAATTCGAGGAGGAGATCAAGCCGCAGGACGATGAAAAGGCGAAGCTCAGGAAATTGCTCAACATGTCGGTCAATGAGATCGAACTGAGTGTCCGTGCTGCCAATTGCTTAAACAACGCGAACATCACCTCCGTCGGGCAGTTGGCCTTGAAGAGCGAGCAGGAGATGCTTAAGTACCGTAATTTCGGCAAGAAATCGCTGAACGAGATCAAGGAAAAGCTCCAGGCTCTCGGCCTGACGCTCGGCATGAACATTGATCCGGCCCTGTTGGAGCCGGTCGGCGAAACCAAGAAACTCTAACCCCGGAACTCTTATGCGCCACCTTAAGCGCAACGCGAAACTTGGCCGCAAAGGCGAGCATCGCAATGCAATGCTTGCCAACATGGCTTGCAGCTTCATCAAACATCACCGCATCACGACGACGCTCACGAAGGCCAAGGTCCTTCGGCCCGTGGTCGAAAAGCTGATCACGCTCGGGCGTGCGGCCATTGGCGCGAAAAAAGATTATAACGTTCACGTCCGCAGACAGGCGGCGGCGAAGCTTCGTCAGCAGCCGCGCAGCCTCTTTCATGGAACACCCACCCGCAAGGGTAAGGTGGTTCGTGAAGCGTGGCGCAACGAGCACGACGTTGTTCATATCCTCTTTGACAAGATTGCCCCGGTTTTCAAGGACCGGACGGGGGGGTATACACGAATCATCCGGCTCGGACAGCGAAACGGGGATTCCGCTCAATTGGCAATCCTCGAGCTTGTTGAATTGCCAGTGGCTCCGGCCGACGCAGTTCCCGCCGAACCGGCGACGGAGAAGACCGCTACGGCTGGCAAAGCCTAAGCGGAGGACTCACGAGTTTTACCAGACGCCCGCGTGGAGCGCCCGCTTCGTGCGGGCGTTCTTTTTTCAGGGGGCCCAGCGCAGTTTCGTCGCCTGGGAACCTGAAATCAGAATTGCCCGGCCGTCCGCGAGTGCCACCGAGATACGATCTTTGGTTCCGGTTGATTTTCGGAGCAGTTCGGCGCCTCCTGCCAGATTTGTTCCCACGCGACCGGTTTCAAAGAAGATGACCGTGTCCCGTCGCAGCCCAGCCAGTCGGCGGCCTTCCACACGGGTGTTCAGGGCAAAGTTTACGCCGCGGCCCGTGGTATCCAAATCGGCGACTTCGGGCCCCAGCGCTTCAAACCAGTTGGACGCGGCGGGGATATTCGCCAGCGCACGGGCGGCGATGATCAACTGTTTTGCGGCCAGTTGATTGTCTGGAAGATCCCCGAAACGGTGCACCCGTGGATTGGTGGCAACCCGCTGCTGATAGTTCCGGGTCACCTCCGAGATGATGCGAACATTGGCGTAGACACCGGCCGCAACACAGACGGTGGAGAGCAAGCCGCCCAGGAGTGCCAAATTGCGCCCCCGAACGGACTTTATGCCACTGGTAACGTGCTCAAAGCTGAGTAAAGAGCTGAGCATGCCAAGGATTCCGAACCAATTGTAGGTCCGGACACCGACGATGAGTCCCCGACTGTAGGACCATGGGAGTTGAGTAGCGGCGATCAGGCCGGTGAGCAGACACAGACCTGCGACTGTGATCGAGAGTACGGCCAGTCCGCAAATGGGGCGTCCGGAAAACTCTGTCAACGAGGCGGGAGCGACCGTCGCATTCTGAAACCCCGCGGCAAACTCCTCAAAATCCGCGATCGGTTGCCAGGTGTCGTCGTTCCCCGGCAGAACTCGGGTGCTAACATCCGCTCGGCCGGTGATCAGCCAACCGCGAACCTGGGTGGCCGTGAGAGGCCCCGATTCTTCCCCGCTGACAAGCTGGAGGCGATACATGGAGGTTTGGACCCTGGGGATCGCAAAAAATCACGGACCTGTCGGGTGTACCGGCGTGACAAGTCACTCCCACTCGATGGTCCCTGGTGGCTTGCTCGTGATATCGAAGACGCACCGGTTGACGCCTTTCACCTCATTGATGATCCGGCTCGAGAGCCGCTCCAGCAGGTCGTACGGAAGTTTAACCCAGTCTGCGGTCATACCGTCCTGGGATTCGACCGCCCGCAACGCGATCGTGAAGTCGTAGGTGCGTTCGTCTCCCATGACACCCACGCTGCGTATCGGAAGCAGGACGGCGAAGCTTTGCCAGATCTTGTAGTACCATCCGGTGGCCTTCATCTCTTCAACCACGATCGCATCCGCCTTGCGAAGAATATCGCATTTCTTACGACTGACTTCACCGAGGACACGGACCGCCAGGCCGGGGCCGGGGAAGGGTTGGCGATTGACGATTTCGGCCGGAAGCCCGAGTTCGAGGCCCAGCGCTCGAACTTCATCCTTGAACAGGTACCTCAGGGGTTCGACCAGCGAGAATTTCATTTTCTTCGGGAGGCCGCCCACGTTGTGGTGGGATTTGATCATTGCCGCGGGATTGCCAGCAATGGGGACGGATTCGATGACATCGGGATAGAGGGTTCCCTGGGCGAGAAATCGTGCCTTCCCAGCCCGGCGTGTCGCCGCCTGAAAGACCTCGATAAACGTACGGCCGATAATTTTACGCTTCCGCTCGGGATCGGTTACACCGCGCAGTCGGCGCATGAACAGGTCCGACGCATCCTCATATTGGAGGCGAATTTTGAAATGGCGTCCGAAGACCTCGCGGACAACTTCCGCCTCGCGGGCACGCAATAATCCATTGTTAACAAAAATGCAGGTCAACTGATCCCCAACCGCTTCGTGCAGGAGTGCGGCCGCCACGCTCGAATCGACGCCGCCACTGAGGCCGAGCAGAACTCGCTCCTGCCCAACCTGGGCGCGAATTTCCTCGAGGGCCTGTTCTCGGTAGTGCCGCATGGTCCAACCGGACCCGCCCCGGCAAATGCCATGCACAAAATTGGCGATGATTTCCTTTCCTCGCGGTGTGTGCGCCACCTCCGGATGAAACTGGATGCCATAGAGTTGTTTGCCGTGGTGTTCGATCGCGGCGTATTCGGAGTTGTCCGTGATCGCCACCGCTTTGAAACCGGCGGGCAGCCGCGATAGTTTGTCCCCGTGCGAATTCCAGACCTGGAGTGTCTTTGGCAGCTTGCGAAATAACGGACATTTCCCGTCCCGCACCGTCAGCGTTCCCTTCCCGTACTCTCGTTTGGTGCCCTTTTCGACTTTGCCCCCAAGGAAGTGCGCGAAAATCTGTACGCCGTAACAAATTCCCAAAATCGGAATTCCAAGATCGAAAATACCGATGTCGGGAACGGGAGCGTTGGCCGCATACACCGAGTTCGGGCCGCCCGAAAGAATGAGTCCTCGAGGAGCCAATCGGGCGATCTCCGCCGCCGGCGTGTCGAAGCGCAGGATGGTCGAGAATACCTGGCACTCGCGGATTCTCCGCGCTATGACCTGCGTATACTGCGATCCGAAGTCGAGGATAACGATCTGTTCGTTCATGAAGGCGAATCGAAAAGGGATTTTGTGCCGACCGCAGACCGACTTGGCGAGTGGATAAATCTCAACGGGATGAATCTTAATCGACGAATACAAATTCGTTTGCAGCCATCAACACCTGCGCGAGCTTTTCCCAGGTATTCAGCGGCTTGTTGACCTCCTGGGGTCCCGAGGGATCGCGGTCCGCTGCCTTTACTGGGGTGTCGGATTCACCCCTTCCATTCTTCCCCGCGCTGGCTGCAGTCGGGACCGCTGGAATGGCGATTGGCTGCTCGATGAACGAAACGGAACGTTCGAGTTCCGCTGGGTCCGCTGCCCGTTGAAATGCCAGGGCAAACATCCGCTGGATGCGGTCAATCGTCTCCGTGTGACCTTCGCTGGCTACCCGTCGGGCCAGTTCCCGGGCCTGAGCTACCGCAAACGTACTGTTCATGAAGTACAGCGCTTGCTGAGGGACACTCGTCTGAAATCGGACCGAGCACGTGGCGTCTGGACTCGCAAAATCAAACGCCCGCAGCAGTCCGGGCAGATTTTGACGGTCGATGTATCCATAGAGCGTCCGGCGCGGTGTAGAATTTTCCCCAAACACCGGGACGGCTTGGCCCCCGGCCGTGAGGTCCAGATTCCCGGCGACCGCGAGCAGGCTGTCCCGCATGGCTTCGAAATCGAGACGTTTCCGGTTCATCCGCCATAAATTGACGTTTTGCAAATCCCGGCGTTCGTTGGCAGCGGCGGCGTCACCCGTCGGATCCGCCGTTTGCTGGTAGGTGCGGCTTTTCGCGATCAGGCGGTGAAGTTCCTTTTGAGACCAACCGTGATCCATAAACCAAACCGCGAGCCAATCCAGCAATTCCGGGTGGCTCGGGGGATCGCTTCGCACTCCGAAATCGCTGGGAGTTGCCACAAGCGGCGTGCCGAAGTAGTGCGCCCAAATGCGGTTAACAAAGACGCGGGCTGTCAGTGGGTTGTCCCGAGACGCAATCGCCCGGGCCAATTCGAGCCGCCCGCTCCCATCTTTGAAGGGGGACCGGTCCGGTGCCAGGACCGACAAAAATTGCCGCGGAGCCTCGTCGCCGGGAGTGCCCGGGTTGCCTCGTTTGAAGATGCGGCTATTGCCAGGCGTGGACTTGTCCAGCAGTGCCATCGCTCGCAGCGGCGCTCCGGGATGAATCGCCTCGAGTTCGTCAATCTTACGTTGCAATGCCCGTCTCTTCTGCTGGTCCGGCGTCGGCAGAATTCGAAACGCCACCTCGGTCGAAATCATCGCGGGTGAATCGGCCGCAAACAGCAGTTGGCGGATGGATTCGGCCGCCGGATCGATGAGTTGTCCGGGGAGTGGCCGTGAGGGAGATCTCACGGCTTCGAGCGCTGCCGCCCAGTCCTTTTCAATCGCGGCGAACAGGGCCCCATAACGCTCCGCGAGCTCCTTCATCGACTTGGGCGCATTGGTGAAAAGAGTGGTGATGATCGGATTGATCCGATTCGTCGGATCCGCATTGAGCGTGTAGCGGCGACTCCGTTCAGCGCTTTGGACCGTGAATTCCACCTCGTTCAGTTGGCTGAATTCCAACCAGGGAGACATTACCGGGTGAAAGGTCTTCGACCATTCGGCCAGTTTAGCTTTCCAATTCGAGGCCAGCCCCGGATCGAGCTTTCTGGATCGAGCGAGTGCCTCCACCTCCTGGGCATCCTTGAGCGAGCTGGCATCGTGGACCGCCAGCCAGTAGTCCGCCGCACGTTCCCGTACCATCCGGCGCCCTTCCTGCGTCTTTTTCTCCCGGAAATCGGCCATCTCGGTCATGCGCTTTTTTTGTTCGGCGGCAAACGCGCTGCGCAATAGGGGATTTGGATTCTCTCCGAGCAAGGGTTTTTCGCCCGGCTCCTCCGAACTGCTGAACACCCCGTACAATGCGTAGTAGTCGGCCGTCGGAATCGGATCGAATTTGTGATCGTGGCAGCGCGCACATTGGACGGTAAGTCCCTGCAACCCGCGGAAAATAACGTCGATCCGATCATCGATAATGTCCGGCGCGTTGTTCAGGAATCTCCGGCCCAGCGTTAGGAATCCAAGCGCCGCCAGCGGTGACTTGTCGTCGGCCGTCGTCAGACGGTCGCCCGCGATTTGCGCCACGATAAATTCGTCATACGGAAGGTCCCGATTGAGCGCGTTGACCACCCAGTCACGGTAGGTGTGGCTGTACGCGTAGCGTCGTTCCTCCTCGAAAACATATCCTTTGCTGTCGGCATAGCGGGCGACATCCAGCCAGTGCCGGCCCCAACGCTCGCCGTAGTGCGGCGACGCGAGAAGGCGATCGACGACGCGATCCCAGGCCCGGGGTGACGTGTCTTCCAGAAATTCCTGTAGTTCACCCGGTGTCGGCGGCAGGCCCGTGAGATCCAATGTGATCCTCCGGAGCCGCGTCCGCGGATCGGCCTCGGGCGAGTGCGTCAACCCTTTCGCGCGTAATCTCGCCTCGATCCATCGATCGAGCGGATTGCCCGTTCCCTGCTGCGTTCCGTCCGGATCGGGAGGCAACACGCCGATTGGTCGGCGGAATGCCCAGTGGTCGGCCCCTTTCGCCGGGGTGATTTTTCGCCCGACAGCTCCCTTTTCGCTAAGGTCGGGCGCACCCATCAGCGCAGTGATCCCCATGAATGCCAGGCCAAAGAGCGCGCACAGTCGCCTACCACTCGTTCTCATTTTTGTCAAAATCGTGGGGCAGACCGCCTGGTCTGCCACTGGAGATTGGCCATTTTCTGGTGTGCGTGTCCCGGGGGATAATTGGCATTTAGCAAAGCCGCGGAGCGGCGACAGACCGTAGCCCACGGCGTGAGCCGTGGGACAACGTTCGAACAAAACGTAAGCCCCGTCAGGGGCGACAGAGCACCAGGATAAGGCACCTTGTGCCAGATTCTCTTTCGCCCCTCCGGGGCTTTTGCGCGATGCACCCGAGAACCCACGGCTGACGCCATGGGCTACGCTCTGACGGCGCTCCGCGCCTGAGGAGTGCGCCTCAGCAGGCAGCGACGACTTGAAAAATAGTCCTTTCATCCGGTTCTCCCCCCAGGATTGTCCCGTCATCCGAATTGTCAAAGCAGTTCGTGGCTCGACACGGCGGCAGACCGTGGCTAAATCCACCTTCCTTTTACGATATTACGATATGTCGAGCCCCGAAGACCCAACACCCGTCGTTGCCCCCACCGATTTCATCCGCGACCAGGTGGCCGGAGAACTCGCGGCCGGCAAGCATCCTCGAATCGTCACCCGCTTTCCGCCCGAGCCCAATGGGTACCTCCATATCGGTCACGCAAAGTCGATCTGCCTCAATTTTGGAATCGCCCAGGAGAATCACGGCACGTGCAACCTGCGGATGGACGATACCAATCCGACGCGGGAGGAGACCGAGTACGTCGACAGCATTCGCGCCGACGTCGACTGGCTGATTCGCGGTTGGGCTGATTCCGTCCTCGGTCTTAAGGAGGAGGGTGACACGTCCGGCGCGGGTATCTCAGCGGTGAAGGGGCAGGGGACCCGTCTCGAGCCGTTCTACGCCTCGGACTACTTCGAGCAGTTGTACCAATTCGCCGTGCGACTCATCGAGAAAGGCCGCGCTTACGTCTGCGATCTGACTCCGGAACAGATGATCGAAATGCGCGGCACCCCGGATCGACCCGGAACCGATAGCCCCTTTCGGAGTCGCGGCGTGGCGGAAAACCTGGACCTGTTTGCCCGGATGCGCGCGGGTGAGTTTACGGATGGCGCCCGGGTGCTGCGGGCGAAGATCGACATGAATTCGCCGAATATCCACCTGCGGGATCCGGCCCTCTACCGGATTCGCCATGCGGAACATCATCGTTCGGGCGCAAAATGGTGCGTCTACCCGATGTACGACTACGCCCATCCGGTCAGCGATTATTTGGAAGGCGTCACGCACTCGATCTGCACGCTCGAATTCGAGGTGCATCGGCCATTTTACGACTGGGTGTTGCGTGCCTTGGAATTGCCGCGGGCACTGCCCCGGCAGATCGAATTCGCCCGCCTCAATCTCGGGTACACCGTGATGAGCAAGCGAAAGCTCCTTCAACTGGTTGAAGAAAGACTGGTCACCGGATGGAGTGATCCCCGAATGCCGACGGTGTGCGGCCTGCGGAGGCGGGGAGTGCGACCCGAGGCAATTCGGAATTTTGCCCGCAGCATCGGCGTCACCAAGTACAACGGGCTCACCGAAGTGAATGTGCTCGAGAACGCCATCCGCGATGACCTCAACCGCGTCGCCCTCCGACGCCTGGCGGTATTGCGACCCTTGAAGGTGGTGCTCACTAACATTCCCTCCGGACAGTTGTTGGAACTGGATGCCATCAATAATCCAGAGGATCCCGCCGCTGGTACCCGCCGGATGCCCTTTACCTCAGAGCTCTGGATCGAGCAGGAGGATTTCATGGAGACTCCTCCTCCGAAGTATTTCCGATTACGTCCAGGCGGTGAGGTGCGCCTGAAATACGCCTGCATCATCCGCTGCGACGAGGTGGTGAAAGATGCGCTGGGGCAGGTGACGGAATTGCGTTGCACGGCGGATCTGGAAACACGAACGGGCGGTGTCAATTCGGCGAAGAAAGTCAAAGGGACGATTCATTGGGTGAGCGCATCCCACGCGCAGCCATTGATGGTCCGAATGGTTGACCGGCTTTTTACGGAAGAGGAACCGGAGAAAAATGGGCGTGACTTCAAGACCGTGTTGAACCCGCATTCCCTCGATCAGCTGTCCGCCTTTGGAGAACCGGCGTTGGGACAGGCCCGAGTGGAAGAGCGCTATCAGTTCGAGCGCATCGGGTACTTCAGTCTGGACCCGGAGGACGCCGCCGCCGGGCGCACGGTATTCAATCGAACGATGTCGATGAAAGACACCTGGGCCAAGGCAGCGAAGAAATAGGACGCTGAGCGCTTAGACCTTCAGCGCGTCCCGACCGAAACCACCCCGTAGGATTCGCACGCGAAGCCGCGAAGCCGCGAAGCAAAGCAGAGCCGGCTTGGGCAACAACTTCGGCATGGATTGGACACACCGAAGGACACTTCCTCGGGCGGATTTCCAATTTCTGCTCTCTTCGCGGCTTCGCGGCTTCGCGCGAGTATTCGGGTCCGCAGACAAAGACTCCGAAGGCGCGGAGCGCCGTCAGACCTTAGCCCATGGCGTCAGCCGTGGGTTCTCGAGTGCCGCACGCAAGCCCTGTAAGGGCGACAGAGATTTTGGCACAAGGCGCGTCATTCTCCAGCTCTGTCGCCCCTGGACGGGGCTTGCGTTTTGTTCGAGCGCACTACCCACGGCTCGCGCCATGGGCTACCGTCTGGCGCCGCTCCGCGGCTTTGGTAAAATTGGTTTTGGGCAACGCGTTCGTGAATTCATCCCGCGTCCAATTGGCGGTCGCTTCGAATTTGCGGGGATTGATTCTCGATCCATGAGCCCGCAGCAAGACCCATTTTATCGCCACGAAACACCCAAAGACCCCGCTAATTCGAAACGGCCGCAAATAGGTCAACCGGGTCATTGGGATACCCGTCGGGATGCCGTCGGTGCCATTTCAGAGCCGTCTGCACCATCGATTCGAGGGTCGTGTATCGAGGCTTCCAGCCCAACTCCCCGAGAGCCCTGTCGGCTACCGCGACAAGGTGCGGAGGATCTCCGGCACGCCGCGGCTGTTCGATGACTTGGATCGATTGGCCGGAGAGACGTTGGCAGGAATGGATCACTTCTCGGACGGAGAAGCCCGTACCGTTGCCCAGGTTAAAGCACCCCTCTTTTCCGGGCTGCAGTGCCAGAATATGAGCCTGGGCGAGGTCAGTGATGTGGATAAAGTCCCGTATGCAGGTGCCATCGGGCGTTGGATAATCCGTTCCGAAAACTTCCACGCTGGTTTTTTGGCCGAGGGCGGTCTTCAAAATATTCGGGATGAGGTGAGTCTCAATGCGGTGATGTTCCCCGAACCGCTCACTCGCTCCGGCGGCATTGAAATACCGAAATGTGGCGAACTCGATGCCGTGCAGTTGGCGATACCACGGAAGCATCTGCTCGATCATCAGCTTCGATTGACCGTAGGGGTTTGCCGGTCGCTGCGTCAGGGACTCATCGATTGGCAACCGATCTGGCATGCCATAAACGGCGCAGGTAGAACTGAACACGAACTTTCGGACGCCGGTCTCCGCGCAGGCATCAAGGAGATTGATCGAATTCGCGACATTGTTCCGGAAGCACTTGGTCGGATTTTTCATTGATTCACCGACCAGGGCGGATGCGGCGAAATGAACGACGGCTTCGGCCTGGGCTGCCTTGAGGGCTGCAAGAACTGCGGCCCGGTCAGACAGGTCTCCGACGATCAAAGACGCCCGGGGATCGACCGCGGATCGGTGACCTTCGGAAAGATTGTCAAATACGGTCACCGAAAATCCGGAATCCAACAGTTCCTCAACGCAGACAGATCCAATGTAGCCAGCGCCACCGGTTACGAGCACATCCATATTTGAAAACTCTTACGTGTTCGTTTCGAGAATTCAAGCCAGGATTTTAGTTTTGTCGATCAACGGGTGTATCCCGAAGTTGTTGGCATGACGACAGAAGCAAACAAAGGAAACGAAGGCAGGCAAAGGCAAGCAAAGACGGGAAGATTCTTTGTTCACTTTATGAACGTGCGATTCCTCAGGCCCAAAGGGCCGTCATCCCTTAGCCCAGGCCAGCGGCCTGTAGGGTCGCTGTAGGGTCGCGATTTGATTGGCCGGATATCCCATTCATCGCCCCTCGTTGAGGTGCCATCATAGGTTATTCCCCGTTACCCAGGCCGTTGGCCTGGGCTGAGGAATCGCGGGCCGTTGGCCCAAAACAACCTCTTGCAGGCCGGATGCCCTCACCCGGCATTCCTATCAGATCCAAAATGAGAATGGCTGCTCCGCAGCCCTGGAATTTGGCCATTTTTTTACGGTTGTCCCGGAGGGACGATCGACAGTAGCCCGGCGTTTCAACGCCGGGTTACAGGACAAACCCAGCAAGTCCCGAAGGGACGGCTGAAAATCAAACCCACGACAGGGGACACCGTTCTTTGTGCATGAACATGCGATGGAAATCGCAATTTAGGTAGGATAGCGCACCGAGACCCAGCCGTCCCTTCGGGACTCGCTCAATTCGATCCACGGTCCCGGCGTTGAAACGCCGGGCTATTCTCATGATGTCCCTCCGGGACAATCAGAAACGGCCAATCTCCAAGGCTGCTCCGCAGCCTAATTGCAGCTGACGTTCTCTTCACAAATCTCGACGAATCCCTCCTGTGGAACTTAAAATCTCCAACAACTTCCGCTCGATTGAATCGATTCAACCTGTCGCTTTATCGCGATGCCGAAGGCATCCCAGCTTGTAGCCGGTGGTTGAGCGAAGCGATACCACCGGACCCAAAAGCAACTTGCCGAGGCGCCCCGGCAGGGAGTGCCAGCAGCGCGGTGGCAAACCCATAACCCTGCTGGCACACCTCCGGCGTGCATTTTCTTTTCCTTCATCATCCGGTGGTGTTGCTCGTTGCTCGCTCAACCACCGGCTACCGGCTTTCAACCCTCCGGGTTGCTGCGGGGGCAATTGTCGCTTTATTGATTCAGCCCAAGCGCCAACGGCGCGACCTCATCCCAGCCTGGGGCAACGCCCCATGGATCAATCCGCCAAACACCTCAAGGGCTGAAGGCCCGATCCGTGCCACCGCCGCGCCACTCACTGCGTCACGTCGATTGGGTCTGGTGTCTGGGCCGCGCCCTTGGCACCGGGGATTTGTTGGGCCGGTTTCATGGGGCGTTGCCCCATGCTGGTATGCGAACGGGCCTTTGGCCCTCGCCAGCAAGCTGTGAAGTGACGCCCCCACTTTCACGCACGTCGGCCAACATTCCAGTTGATTCTGCCAATTCGTTGTGGCTCTGAATCGACCCACAAAATGGGACCTCTTCCCGCACCTTTCATGGCGTCGATCGAACAAAAATCCCTCGAATGAATTTTATCTTGTTCTGGCAAATTTCGATCTGAACCGATTATTAGTTTCTCGTCGCATGATATTACTTCTTGGTGCCTCCGGATACATCGGCCAAGCCTTTGAGCGTGAACTCCAGCGGCGCGACGTTCCATTCCGTTCGTTGTCGCGGCGGCAGGTCGACTACACGCACTTTGAAACGCTCCGGAAATTCCTGAGTGAAACCAAGCCCCGCTTTCTGGTCAACGCGGCTGGCTACAGGGGCAAGCCGAATGTCGACGCTTGCGAGACGGCGCGGGCGGACACGCTGCAGGGCAACACTCTTTTCCCATTGATGCTGGATCATGCCTGCACGGTGGCGAATGTGCCGTGGGGACACGTTTCCTCCGGCTGCATCTACGCGGGCGCATGGATGACGGAGAACGGGCAACGTCGTGAAGAGAAGGATTTGATGAGGCCTGGACTGCGCGACAATCTCGCTTCAGGCTGGAGCGCGATCGCCGGCTTTTTGGAGGGCGATGAGCCGAACTTCTCCTTCCGCCGCCCGCCGTGCAGCTTCTACAGCGGCACCAAGGCGCTCGCCGAGGAAGGGTTGGCTCGCGCGAGTCTGGCGTACGTGTGGCGGTTACGCATCCCATTCGATGAGATCGACAATGCGCGCAATTACCTGACCAAGGTGCAGCGCTACGCGAAAGTTTATGACAACGTGAACTCGCTCTCGCACCGGGGAGACTTTGTGCGGGCGTGCCTCGATTTGTGGGAGCGCCGCGCGCCATTCGGGACCTACAATGTCACAAACCCGGGATTCGTCACGACGCGTCAGGTCGTCGAGCGGATCGAGCAGACACTGAGGCCGGATCGCAAGTTTGAGTTCTGGGCGGACGATGAGGAGTTTTACAAAGTGGCAGCAAAGACGCCACGCTCGAACTGTGTGCTCGATGTCTCAAAGCTCCTTGCCACGGGCGTGAAGCTGCGTTCGGTGGAGGAAGCGCTCGATGATTCCTTGAGGAATTGGATACCGGATTAGTCTCGGACCATCCCAAAGAAACGTTCGAGAAAGTTAATCTGCGGGACAAGTCTGAGGTGCTGCGAGTGGATTGGGTTTGCTTCGTAAAGTGTGTTCTTGACAAGCCGTAAGCCACCGGTGTTGCAACGGGCTTGCCTCAGTCCGAGAGCACATTGACAGGCCGACTAAGGGAGCGGACCGTCCCCAAGAAGTCCGTTTTTTCCAATAAACCAAATCTCCCTAGCCGCGGAGCGTCAAGCAATGTCCTGTCAATGATATCGATGAAAAAGAAGGCACCTTCGAAAACCCACCTTCACCTGCCACCGCCGGTCCGGTGAATATCGCTGGAGAACTCAAGGCGCTCCGGGAGCAACTCAACGTGCGAGACAGCGAAATCGTCTCCCTACGGAGCCGGGTCAGGGCAGTTTCAAGAAAAGTGGATTGGCCGGATTGGTTGAAGGATGGACCCGCGGAAGAACAATAGGCAGGCGGGATATTGAGAACTCGGCTGATTTTTCACAATGGCCACGCTTGAAAGTAAGCGCATGGCTTCTTGAAGCCAT
>CAMAUY010000054.1 GCA_945861565.1 Akkermansia muciniphila | reverse complement strand
ACCGGAGGGACCCATCAGCACGATGAATTCACCCGGCGCAATATCCAGGGACACAGCGTTAAGCGCCGTGACATTGATATCGCCCTGACGATAAAGCTTGGAAAGATCGCGGATGGAGACGATCGGGGGTGCCATGCGGAAAATCGGCTCAGAACTGCTTGGAAAGATTCTGTTCCATGGGCCGATAAGCCGCTCCCCCCGTTGCGTCAGACCGGACTACAGAACACTCGGGTTGGCCGAACTCAGTGGTGGGTCCACCGGTGCTGCCGAAGCCAGAAGGCGAGATCGGCGGTCCAAGGGTGGGTAATTGCGCTACATCCCCAGGCGCGCGAGTTCCTGCTCCAGGGCAATCTGGAACTCTTCCACATCCGTCGGAGGAGGGCGGTACCCCTTTTGGGCGGGAACCATCCCCAGTTGGCCTCGCTGATCGAGGTACCACGTCGCCTGCTGCCCATCAGTAAAGGTCACAGACCCGCTGGCGAGCGTCCCGGGCCGCGTCACCTTATCGACGACCACCACGGGCTTCGCGCCGGGGGCTCCGAGAGCACCGGCGGGGACAGGCCCCGTTCCCAGCAGAGCGGGAGGCTGCGTCGACCCGGAGGCGGGCTGAGGGCCCGGAACCACTCCCGCCGGCGGCGCCGCGGGCACTGGGGGCTGAGGTGGATCGATATCCTTCGGGACGAGCTTCAAGTCATCCACCAAGAGGCGCACCTCCATGTAGGTCAGCCGCAGATCAAATTCCTTGGCGATGCGTTGCTGGATTTCGGAAAGCTTTTGCCCGTCCCGGATCCAACCGGAAACCGCCGTTTTTTGAGAATCGTTAAGAGCCGTCATATCCCTCCCCGCATTGCGCGGGAACTCACGCCGTGTTTCAACAGGTTTTTTTGCATTCAGAATCCTGGACCCGTGTATATCGAAGTTGTTGGAGAAGGTAGCGGACGCCGCGCCGCGGCGTCCCCGCGCCATTCATGCGCGGCACGAACCGCGCAGCGGCCCTGTCCGCCCGCTGGAAGCGGGCGGGGTTGTCGCAGCGCAACCACCTCTACCAACAAACTCGGGATGCACCGACCCTGGACAGCCGCAAGGGTACCTAACTTTAGGGAGTGCCAGTTCGAGAAAGTTCGCGTAAAAACCTCTCATCCGCATGAATTTTCGTCGGTGCTATCGGCGCCCGTCCGACTCCGCAATCCCCGCGGATTTACAAAAGTCTTCTGGCTTCAAAACCAGGAAAGGCTTGCGGTTTCTTGTCGCTGCACTTCTCAGCGCGTCTCCGCTGTCGCTTCTGCTCAGACTCCCTCTCGCGGCCGCCGAACCCACCCACGACTCGGAGCGTGTGTACCACGTTCGGCGATGGACCAACGACGACGGCCTGCCGCAACAGGACATCGGTAATCTCCTCATCGCCCACGACGGCTACGTTTGGGTCGGCAGTTGGTTTGGTCTGGCGAAGACCGACGGACGTGATTTCCGAGTGTTCAGCGGAATTCCTCTTCTCCCGGGATCCGACGATACGGTCACCTCGCTGGCGGAAGATTCCAAGAATCGCCTCTGGGCGGGATTCAATGACGGCTTGCTGCAAATCCGTGGGACAAATGTGACGACCTACGGTGTCGCGGAGGGGTTGCCCGGAAGTCGGATCCTAGTCCTCTGTCCGGATACCACGGGCGGCATGTGGGTTGGCACCAGCGCCGGAGTCTCGTGGTTCCGACATGATTCAAGCGGCCCGAGCCGGAGCTGGACGGCAACGAACGGGCTCATTGCAGGGGAGGTTGAACAACTTATCGCCGGAGCGGACGGCCAGGCGTTCCTCTCGACGGAACAAGGGTGGCAGGAAATTCTCGCGGAGAAGGCCACACCGCAGCGGCCAATCCTTGAACTGACGCCCGGAAACATCCCGGGAGTCGCGATTTTGGGCAGAAGCGGTCTCACCGCCTGGGCGGGAACAGCCCATGGAGTCTTTGAGCGAACAGACTCTGGCTGGCAAAAACGATGGGCTTCACCGACCGGAAAGAAGGACGAAATCCTCCAACTCCATCGGACGCAGCAGGGTGCCATTTGGCTGGTCAGTCGGTCGGAAGGGCTGCTGCACTGGAATGGCAGCCGATTCGTCGCCCCGCGTGTGACGGGGAATGTCTCGTTGACGACGGTTCGCCGCGTGGAGAGTGAACGTAACGGGGTTATCTGGGCAGTGGGACGTCAGGGGTTATATCGACTCAAGCTGCAGTCGGTAACGAATCACACCCGGAGCCCCGACCCAGGCCAGAATGATTTCTGGTCCGTGGCGGCCGATGTCGACGGGGCAGTGTGGGTCGGGTCACTCGATGATATCTCCGTCGTACGAAAGGGGGTCTTCTCCCCGCCGCTTTCGTTCCCCGAGGTGAACCACCGAAGTCCGATCCTATTGATGCCCGACCAACAGGGCGGACTTTGGATCGCTGATTCGCTCAATGGATTGGTGCACGCCCCGGACGGTAAATCACCCGGAGTTCACCGACTTGTCCATCGCCCTGCGAGCACCCCGTGGTGCCTCTATCGGGATCCTTCCGGCGATTTATGGATGGGCACCACTCGCGGTTTGTTCCGGTTTCATGAGGATGCCGCCGTGGCCGTCGCAGGAGCGAGTCAGGTTGCGGAATTAAACGTGCGCTGCATCCTGCGGAGTGTCGACGGAAGTCTTTGGATCGGAACTGCCGGCCGTGGACTCTGGCGTCACCAAGACAATTCCTGGACCCAGATCGAGAACAGCGAGATGTTGCGGAATGGCCGCGTCTACGCGCTGCACGAGTCACCTCCCGGCGTCATCTGGGCGGGCACACAGAACGGACTCGTACGTTGGGAAACGAATGGCGCGTTGGTTTTGACGGTCAAGAGCGGTCTGGTGGAAAATGTCGTTAACCAGATTTTGGAAGATGACCAAGGCCGGTTGTGGTTGGGGGGACTGCGCGGCATCCACGGGTACCGACGCCAAGACCTCGACCGCGCGACTCCGGAGCGGGACCGGATCGAGCACATCAGTCTCGGAGTAGCCGACGGGATGGGATCGGCCGAGACGAATGGCGAGTTGCAGCCCTCTGGGTGTCGAAGTCAGGATGGCCACCTGTGGTTTCCCACCACCTATGGACTGGCAGAGTTTGATCCTCAGAATTTGAATTTCGACCCGACGGTGCTGTCCCCGCAGATCAATCGCGTGCGGGTGGATCAGGAAGGGAGTGACGAGACACGTCTGCGACACGGGCTCATTGGAGAGGAATTCTCTCTCGGCCTCGGGGGATCCCGCGCGGTCGAGATTCACTATTCCGCTCCGGAATTTGAGCATCCAGATCGACTTCGCTTTGAGCACCGCATGATCGGTCTGGATTCGAAGTGGCGTGACGCCGGGAATCTCCAGATCGCCGTGTTCAGCAATCTCAAGCCGGGACGTTATCAATTCGAGGTGCGAGTCACCAATCCCGAGGGACGCCTGCAGGCGGATATAGCGCGCGCGAATATCGTTCTGAAGCCCCACTTTTGGGAGCGATCCTCCTTGCAATTCGCCACCGGTTGCCTTGCAGCGGCCGTTCTCGGCGTGACACTGCGACGCTCCTGGAAACAGAACCACCTCCAGATCATTACCCAACGCCAGGTGCTTGAAATTGAGCGCGCCCGGATTGCGCGAGACCTCCATGACGATGTGGGAGCCAACCTGACCGGCCTTGCACTCCGCGCGGAACTCGCCAGCCGGCGGCTGCCCCCCGAGGCGTCCCGGGAGCTTGACAGTTTCGCGCGCGATGCCCGTCACCTCGTGGACCACATGCGTGAGGTCATCTGGGCGGTGAATCCGACCTGTGACACCCTGGAGAGTCTCGTGAGTTACATCGTGGATTATGCCGAGGTATTTCTCGAACGGGCCGGTGTCAGCTGCCGACTCGATGTGCCCGATCACCTCCCCTCTGCCGTCGTGCACGCGGAAGCCAGACATCAGCTGCTCATGGTGGTCAAGGAGGCGCTTACCAATGCCGTGCGCCACTCGGAGGCGGCTATCGTTGCGCTGCAGGTACGCTACGAACGGAAGCGACTCACCGTGACAATTGCCGACAACGGCAAGGGGTTCGGATCGGAGAATTCTCCACGGTTCCGCCCATCCCCCCACGGATTGGGATTGGAAAACATGCAGCGCCGGTTGCGTGCCGTCGGTGGATCCGTAACGGTCGCCAGCGAACTGGGCGACGGTACCCGAGTCGATGCCTCGCTGCCAATCACCGGAGATATTCCGTTTAATTCACGCTCGATGGATGATTTGAAGGCCGCCCAAAAAGCCGCCGATCTAGAGTCACCCGAGCCGTCGAACGAGTACACGCCAACCCCTTTGTCCAAGCCGGCCCTGCCGGCCATGGATTCCCCACCGAATAATTACCCGCCCCAGACATGAAAATTGGAATTGTCGAAGACCACCACAGCGTCCGCGATGCGCTCGCCAACCTCATTCAAAATACCCCCGGCCATGAACTCGCCGGAACCTGGGCTGATGCCGAAACCGCCATCCGCGATGTCCCGCTCATCGGCCTCGACGTCATCCTGATGGACATTCACTTGCCGGGGAAAAATGGCATCGTGTGCGTGCGTGAACTTAAGCAACTCCAGCCACGGCTTCAGGTCATCATGCTGACGATTGAGGAGGATTCGCAAAAAGTCTTTGAATCACTCACCGCGGGGGCCTGCGGCTATCTCGTCAAGAACAGCGATCCGAAGCGGATCCTCGAAGCCATTCATGAGGTCCATCAAGGAGGATCCCCCATGTCCGGACACATTGCGCGCATGGTTGTCCAACGATTCCATTCCGAGGGACTTTCGCGCCGAACCGAGGAAAATCTGACCCCTCGCGAGCACGAAATCTTGACCCTGATTGCCAAGGGATTCCGGGCCAAGGAAATCGCCTCAGATCTCGAAATCTCCGTCTTCACCGTCCAAACGCACGTGCGGAATATTTATGAGAAACTGCACGTCCGCACCCGCGCGGCGGCCGTAGCAAAATACTTCAAGTAATATCGAGCGGTGCCACTTCGATCCGATTCATCAGCTCCGACGGCAACGGCGTAGCTCGCATCTGTCCGGTTTCATCCCGCGTGACGCAGACTACGATCAATTTTCCGACCGCCACGTCTTCCGGCGGCCCCGGCTCGATTCGCCGAAATCGAATCTCATATGTCAGGCTCCGATCCTTCTTCTCCCGGACCAAAAGATGCACCTCAATAACATCTTCGAAGCGCAACGGCCGCCGGTAATCGCAGGATGCATGCACCCGGGGCAATCCCATTGGGGGGTCATGTTTCGGCATCAGGACGGATCCTCCGATCGACCGATAAAATGCATGTTCCACCGATTCCATGTACCGGAAGAAATTGGTGAAATGAACGATCCCAGCCAGGTCGGTCTCACAGAACTCCACCCGGCGCGTGATTCGAAATTCAGAGGGCATGGCGATCAACGGGTGTGGGACACTTCCAACACCGGCACCGCGCCCGTCGTATTCCCGGCGCCGACACCGGCTCCCAGCAGGCTCTGGATCCCCTCGACCGTGCCGGACGCCATCGTCGCGTCCGTGAACCGATCACGCACCGCCCGGCGGCCCAACTCACCCAGCATCCGGAGCCGTGGAAGATCCCCCAGGAGCGGCTCCAGCGCGTCCGCCAACGCTCCCGCAGTATTGGGAGCGTAGAGCACACCCCCGCCGGTTTCCTCCAGCAGTTCGGGAAACGTTGCAACCGACGGCTGAACAAGCGGCGTACCGGCTGCCATCGATTCAATGACGTAAAGCCCAAAAGCCTCACTCTGCCTCGCCGGGACGCTCAATACATCACATGCCGCGTAAAAGGCGATCTTCTCCGCCCGCGAGAGATTCGGCGCGAAGACACAGTCCCCGAGGATTTTCGCATCGCTGAGTTTTTGCTTTTGACCGCCGACAAATGCCTCGTCGCCTGCCCCACATCCGCCTCCGATCCGAAGCTGAAGATGGGGCACCCGATTCCGTCGGCGAAGCTCGATGTAGGCGTCCACCACGATATCGAGCCCTTTCTCCGGGCACATGCGCGCAAAATAACCCAGTGTCGGGGACAAATGACCCACGATCGAACGGGGCTCCAGGGGATATCCCTCCAGCAAAATGCCGTTGTTCACGACCCGCACCCGACTCTCCGATAGCCCCAATCGTTCTGTCATTCGTCCGGCAAAATAGCGACTCGGCGCAATCCAACCGTCCACTTCCCGCGCCCGTTCTCTGAGCACTTCCCAACTGCGCGTTCGCCACGGTTCGGAAATCGAATCCAAAAAGGATTCTTCGCTTTGCAGAAATACAATCACCGGCGATCGCAATTCCGATTTTAGGCGGCGAGCCAGGCCGGTCAGCAACGCATTCGAAAGCAGGATTACATCCGGACGCCCCTGCCCCTTCAGCCACGCAATCAACTCGTCGAGTTCCCTCGCCTGATTGCCCTCTTCGCCTCGCAGCATCGACAAATTAATATCTCCCACGTCCTCCGCACGCGTCCCAGCCGCTTTCCCTGAGGCCCATTTTAATAGCCACGGTGCATCGAACCAACGACGCAGCCAGGCGGGCGATCGACGATGCCAGGGCAATTTCTGGGAAAGGAAAACATTGATGCCCCCAAAGAGCGTTGGCGAATTCCCCCGCGTATCCATCTCGTCCAGAGTCATCGGCAAATACAGCGGCACCATCAATGTGTCATGGCCCTGACGGCGCAAGGCGGATACCAGGGCATTATCGCGGAAACAATTCCCGCAATACATGCCACCCGCTCCGGGCGTGAGTTGAATTATTCGCACGAGTGAACCTGATCCTCTCAGAAAGTACGGATGGAAGTCTCAATTCATTTGCAGCCCACTGAGTCCCATATTGCATTTGGCTTGTCGATCACTTCATAGGGAATTTCCTGCCGCTTTGACGCATTTGCTTGCCCCTTCGGACCGGCGTCTTTCATCCAGGACTTCGCCCTTGCTACGCAGGCTCGTCACACGGAAAGGCCGAATCGAGTTCAGCTGCATTGGTATGCTGTTTTGGGACGGTTCTTTTGCCTTCGGTTGCTCCCCACCCCGCCTCGCGGCGACGCAGTTCCCTTCCGCTACACGACGATACGTCTTCGCCGTACTGGGACTTTCACCCGTTAGTATCTTTGTCTTCACAGACGCACATAGCCAGCCCGGCGCTTCAACGCCGGGTTGGGCGTTATTCACGTCGAAGTCCCGACGGGATGCCTGACGAGGGGTACTCAGCCGTCCCTCCGGGACTCGTTTCTCCATGGCCCGGTTCCCGGCGTTGAAACGCCGGGCTATTCTCATTCAATCCCTCCGGGATGACGACGAAATCCCAGCGCCATTGAATCCGTACTGTTGTATCAATGCCAGCACATGCGCGCGCTTCTCCGCGGGAGTGCGATCGGTGCGTCGCAGAAACATGTGCGCCTCGTGCTCGAACGCGCGGTTCTTGACCGCAAACGCGGGCAACCGTGTGACGCAATCCGGTGGGATGCGAATGACGCCGTCCTGGTTTGCGTGAATCACATCGCCGGGGCGAATCGTCACGCCGCCGATGTCCACCGGCCGGTTGGTCGCGCGAAAACGCAGCGCCCCATGATGTACGGCGCGTCCGCGGCAGTAGGCGGCAAAGGGTGTGGTGATGAGGCCTGGCACATCCCGCACCCGACTATCGCTGACGAGGCCGACACAGCCCACGGAGTAAAGGGTCTTCGCCATGCCATCGCCAATCATGCATTCGTGCTCCGGGCGCGACCCCACCGCTTTTACCACCCAAATGATGGGCAGCGAACACTGGTGCATGGCTTCCAGTTGCTCCCAATAAAGGTCCGTCTCACCCATCCCGCCCGGCGTGCTGCTATCCACCTCGGCTGTAAAAGCGATCCCTACCGTGGGGCCCAGTGGGGGTGTTACGGACTGGATATCGCCGCTCAGGTAATACTCCTCCGCCGGAGTCGCGCTGATATAGCCAATGGTATTGGCCAGTAGAGGCGTATCGAACTCACGGAGCTCATGGAGGAGGCCGGTGGTGATCATGATTCGGAATGGGAGAGCAAGGGGATGCTGCGGGACAAAGGGCGGCCATGGGGGTCAGGGAACGAGTTGAGCGAGAATATCCGCGATGAAGATTGGGCGCCCCCCCTGTTCGCGACTGCGGATACCCGCGATGAGAACGGCCATGAGTTCAACGGTTTCCTCAAAAGGGAGCGGTCGAGCTCCCGTGTGCAGCATGTCGATGAAGGCAACGAGTTGAGATCGGAAAGCGTTGTAGGTGTCGCTGAGCTTTAGGGCGAGATCGCCCTTCGTACCGTAAAGATGCACGGCACCAAAGCTGCCAACGGCATCGTGCACCGCGCCGATGGAGAGGCGGACACCGCTGCGATGGGTAAGGTGCATAACATCGCCTCCGGCATCACTGTGTGCCTGCACAGCGATGAAACCCGGACCGAGCAGTGGTTCCACCGCTTCCAACGCATGGATGCCGTAACGCTCCCAGGTCTTGCACGTAAAGCTGGTAATCCAACGCAATTCTCCCAGGTGCGCTCGCTGCTCGACGTTCAATTGCATTTCGGGGGCATACCGCATGCCGCTGGTGGAGAGCATGATTCCGCCCTCCTGATGCCAGCGAACGAACTGTTGGAGATCCGCGAGGTTGGTGGCCAGCGGCTTATCAATAAACAGGGGCAGATGCGCCTCAATAAAGGGTCGCGCCCGCCGAACGTGATCCTCCCCATCATCGGTGGCGATCACGACCGCATCCACCTGGCCGATGACATTCTCCGGCGCACGAACGATGTTCGGGATTAGGCTCGCGGCGGCAACTTTCGGAGCATCGCTTGGATCATCCGTCCAGATGTGCGTGACCCGGGCCCCGGGGATGCGCACGGATTCGAGTGGCTGTTTGCCCATATAGGACGTAATGCCTGGATAGGGACCCTTCGCCATCTCGATCGGGTTGTAGCCATTCACGATGCCGCTCCAGGAGTAGGGATGACCATTGCCGGCGATCATGCCCAACATGGCCAGGCGAAGTTCCTTGGGGGCTGTATTCATTCGACGGTGATGGGGTGACCCGTCTTGGCGGAAAGCAGTGCGGCCTGGTTGAACTTGAGCGTTTGCACGGCTTCTTCAAAAGTGCATAGGGGCGTGAGATTTCCTTCCATACCATCGAGAAAAGCATTCGCCTGAGCGATAAATAGGTCATCCCGCTCCCGCGCTCGCGTTTGCTGCCAGGTCCAATCCTTGTCCCCGTGCCGCAGCGAACCCCATCGTTGCTGATGAACCTCGATCTTCACGCTGCCCGTCTGACCGTGGATGAGCAGGGTGGTTTCATTGGGTGCCTGAAACTGGTTCATCGCGTAGCTCACCAACACTGAACCATGGCGTGCGGTGACATTCGCGGTATCTTCAACCGTCACGCCTTCCAATGCCTGGTGGGCAACATCGCAGAAAACCTGAGTACAAGGGCCGATGATCCACTCCGTTGCATTCACGGTGTGCGTGAGCGCGTCTTGAATGGCACCGCCACCCAATTCGTGCCGCGCATAATAGATCTCGCGATAGGCGGGCCGGAACGTCGGAAAATGCTGACCTGAAACACTGCTGACGTGAAGCACGTTGCCAAGGCGGCCATTTCTCACGAACTCGCGGGCGTCCGCGATCCACGGCATGAGGTGATAGACGTAGGCCACGGCGACGAAGCGTTGCGCTTGCCGGATGGCCTCTCGCGCTTGCGGCACCAGAACCGCATCAATCGCCAGCGGCTTCTCGATGAACACATGCAGTCCCTGGTTCAGCAATTGGATTGCGATAGGGAGGTGCAAATGCGCCGGCGTGCAAATAACCACGGCATCCAGTTGCAATTCAGAAATCGCCCTCTCGATCGATGCGAACACGGACACGCCGTAGCGCTCATGCATGGCGGCGAGCAGGGTTGGATTGATGTCGCAGGCCGATACGACACAGCGCCCAGACTTCTGAAAGCAACGCAGGTGTCTTTCTCCAATGCTCCCGCAGCCAATGATTAGAACAGAGTGCCGGTTCAACGACATGAAAACCCGATCAGACAGGGTGAAGTCGAAACTTTCCAGCCGTTAATTGTTGGACCGGCAGCGATCGCTCAAGCGGGTGGCATGGCCGTGGCGGCAACCGTGTAGGTGGCGTGTAGTGCAGGATCCGTTTGGGTGTGATCTCCCCGAAACACCAGGAGCAAGCCGATGCGAGAATGCTCCGTCGTATTCGGTGCGGAGTGATGAATCGTATTGCAATGATGAATCGTCGCATCCCCTGGAGCCAGCAGACCGCAGAACTGCTCGTTCAGCGGCACTTGGGATGCCTCGGCCATACCAATCGAGTTGCCCCGCACGCCGGAAGGCTTTGTCGGGAGCACCCCGAGATTTTGAGAACCCTTAACAAAGAAAATTGGCCCATTGGCTCTCGTCACCTCATTGATCGCAATCCACACGGTCAGTACATCCGGCGGCGTTTGGCAGAAGTAGGCATTATCTTGGTGGTAGGGCACGCCCGAGCCGATCCGAGCGGGCTTGTTAAACGTTTCAATTCCCATCAGCACCGGCTTCCCGCGCACAAGTGGCGCAATGAGTGCGCGGATATCTTCGCGTTCCCCAAAAGCACGCAGCATCGCGTTGTGTTTTTCGAGCCGCCATAAATTGCGCACCGTTTTGCCATCGGCCTCCCGGGTGGCCGCGTCGGCCGGCTTGGAAGCGAGATCGTCGCGGATGTAGCGATCGAGTTCGGCTCGCACGGCGCTGACTTCGTCGGCCGTGAGGAACTGGCGAATGACGACGACGCCATCGCGCTCGTAGTCTTGCAGGAGTGACGGATTCGGGGTGTTCATGTCAGGGTGCCGGAGGGTATAGAGGTGAAAAGAACGAAAAGACGTAGGCTCTGGGCACCGCGAATCCAATGCCTTGCGATGGGCCGGCAATGCGGTTCATTTTGGCCTTCACGAGAGAATCGTTTCATCGGCGAGCTTGAGAAAGTTGAGGGTGTTTGTGGCCGAGATGCGCTGCACCACATCCCGCGGAGAGGCTTTGAGCGCGTTGACTTCGCGTTCGTACGTGCTGATCAACTTCACGATCTGGTGATTGATCTCCGCCGCGTAGCTGTAAAACGGCGAATCACTGCCCCAGATAAACTTCTGCGGATACGCGGCGGCAAGGTCGGCGATGACGCGCGCGGGGTCTGTGTAGTCGGTGTCAAAGCGTCGCGAGCGCGGTGCGATGTAGGGCAAATCCCGCACGGCGCCGACGCAGTGGATACAGTGCGCCGAGTTATCGAACCACGCATTGGGCAGTGCCGCCACACGATCGAGGCACTCCCGATCAAAACGGCAGGAGTGCGCCGTACAGAAACGGATGTCCGGATGCGCTTCAGCGAGATCAAGAATGTCATGCGCCTGCGCCCAAAGATCACTCTCCGCCACGCTGCTGTGGATGAGAAACGGGACGTCCCACGCACGTGCGAGATCGAGAAAGACACGGCCTTCATGCGCCAGACGTTTGATGTCTGCCTGAATAATCGTGCTCTGGATCTTGATGCCGTGGAATCGATACTCCGAGCGCAGCCGGACGAGCTCGGCAGCCTGAGCACCCGTGTCACGCATCGGATCCACGATGACAAACGGCAGAGTCTTCTTGCCCTCCTCTGGAAACAAGCGATGACACTCTTCGAGCAATCGACGGTTCTCGAAGGCATACGGCACCTGTTCCAAACCCGAACCGAATCCGATGTCTCCGGCGCGGAACTTCGTCACATCCATCGCCGCATAGCTGACAAATGGAAAGACGATCCAATGCGTGATACCCAAAGGGCCTCCTTCGTGCTGCATCTGCACGAGTTGCTGGGCATAGGGGAAATCGCCGTGCAGGTAAAACAGCAGGTCAGCGCCGATGTGGTTGTGACAGTCAATGAGCATGACGGGACAGGGTGAGGCGGGAAGATGGAGAGTGAAACTTTCTTTGCTATTCGTTGGTCTGGAATCGTGCTGTCTGAAATGTGCCAAGCCTACGAATTCGTCGATTTCGCTGCCTCGAGATGAAGCCATTCCCGAGCGTGTTGAGCCAAGGCGGGCTCTGCTTTCTGCAGGGCCTCGTCAATATCGGAACTGCGGTGAGCGAGGCTGACGAACCACAGGCCGCGCTCGATGGCGCGCACTCCGTGATCAAGCAGGCAACGGCGCAGATGAAGCCAGCGCGGACCGTCGTGGCGTTGGACATAGTCGCGGTAGTCGGTAACCGGGCCTTCGGCCGCACCGGACTTGAGCATGACGGCGTGAAAGGCAGGACCCGGGCCCTGCGGGCGCATCGGGACGCCGTGCTGATCCGCGAGCGAACGCAGCCCAGCCATCAGCCGCTGCCCCAGCGCGGTGACAACGCTCGGATGTTGATCGCCGAGCGAAAGCACGTGATCGAGACACCACTTGCTGGCCGCCAGGCAAAGCGGATTGCCATTGAGCGTGCCGGCGTGGATGACCGTACCCTCGATGATCTTCTGCATGGCCGACACCTTGCCGGCCAAGGCCGCGAACGGGACACCGCCACCGATCGCTTTACCGAAGATCGTCAGATCGGGCACAAAGCCCAGGGACTCCTGGGCACCACCGGGAGCGAAACGAAACCCGGTGATGGTTTCATCGGCGATCATCAGCATGCCTTCACGGTCGCAGAGCTCACGGATCGTTTCGATCATTCCGGGCACCGGCTCCAGGCAGCAGGTATTACACGGGATCGGCTCGAAGAGGATCGCAGCTATCTGACCGCTATGTTTCTGCACCTGACGACGCAGATGCGCAGGATCATTCCAGCGCACGACCACGAAGGTATCGAGCACCCCGGGGATGACGCCCTGGCTGGGATGCAGTCGGGTCGGATTTTCGGCATCACCCCATTTATCCGGCGGGGGGGCGAAACCGACGAGGCCCTCATCGGCCCATCCATGGTACGCGCCCTCGAACTTCACGATCAGCGGTTTCCCGGTGTGAGCTCGCGCCAGGCGAAGTGCGGAGAGCACCACTTCGGTGGCCGAGTTGCTGAAACGCACCCGCTCGGCACTTGGGATCAACTTTTGCAGACGCTCGGCCACTTCGATCTCCAGCTCGCACTGCGCCGCCCAGTGGGTGCCCAGCTTTGCCTGGGCAGCGATGGCATCCGCCATGCCCGCCGGCGCGTGCCCATAGAGCAACGCCCCCTGCCCGATCTGAAAGTCGATGTATTCATTCCCATCGACATCCCACACACGGGGACCATCCCCGCGCTGAAAGTAGAGCGGCACGGGTTGTTCCATCTTGCGGATGCCGCTGTTCACGCCGGCCGCGATGCAAAGCTTGGCTCGTTCAAAAAGCCGGCGAGAATTGGCGTAGCGATCAGTCATGTCGAAAGATTGAACAACGGTGTCGCCACACTATATCGATTGGCTCAATGGGTCATCAAGTAAACGACGAGGTTGATCCCGAGCGGATAGGCGATTCTCTCGGAAAACGTCTGGAAATATTGGTCGCTTTCCCCTTCCCTTTCCCAAGCGTCGCTGATGTCGCTGTTGTGGATGGCTAGGGCCATGATTCGCTCCTGGTCGTCCAACCAGGCGCGAACGTGCATCTCGTCCGATCCCGGACCACGGTCGACTCGATGGATCCGCGACTCCGGATCGTGCGGATCATGGGCGGAATTCCAAAACTGGATCGTGGGCACCTGAAGCATTCTCATCGGTCCGGAGAGGTCGAAGACGCAATGAAAAACCGGGTGACTCAACGGAAGATCAATCCACGTCCGCCCCGGCAGTACCCGTTTCATCTGCGCGTCAAATCCGTCCCACTCACGGGTATTCCAAAAATCGATCACTAGAAGTGCACCGCCATTGAGCAGGTAGTTCCGCAGGGCATCGGCTTCTGCATCGGCCAGATACATATACCCGGGGTGTTCCATGAAGAGGAATGGAAAATCCGTCAACGTCGAGTCGGTCAACTTCAGCACGCGCCCATCCGGATTGACCTTCATCGATGTCATCTGCTGGAGGCGGTAGGAGAGGTTCAGGTCCGCGTCGGGATAGTCCACCCACCAGCCCAGTCGCCAGCCCCGCCCAAAGCCTTGGTTCTCGTTGGGCCCGGATTTGAAAATGGCGCGCGCAAATGTGAACACGTCGCTTCCAAAATCCGGCGAATTTGCCCAGTTCGGTGTGCCCGTGCTGTGCGAAGCCGTTTCCCGAGCCGTCTGGACGGTATCCTCGTTTATCGCAATGCCGCCCTCGCCCCAGACGATGGGTCCCGACTCACCACCACCGCCGCTGCGCTGAAATTGCGCGACGCCGACGATTCCACTGAGTGTGATGACGACGCCAATCCAGAGACATTTTCGGCGCCGGTTCATAATTAACGCGTCATCGATCAGGAGATATGCCATCGCCGCCCCCCCAGGGCGCCCGAGACGATGCAAATCTAGCGAGCCTTCGAATTACGGGGCTGAAGTCGTGCGATTTCGCGGACATTCAGGGCGCGGTCAAATACGGCAACCTCGTCCAGTCTCCCTTCCCAATTCGAGTCATTATCGCTGCGCCCGCCAAAGAAGCATTGCGGTAGATCGGCCAGACCGCGCGCCGAAGCTTTTGTTTCAATTTCGAGTTTGCCGTTTAAAAATACCCGCACCATCTCGCCTGCTCGCGTTAGCACGAGGTGCTGCCAGGTCCAGCGGGGAATCTCCGTCCGTCCACCCACACACGATTTAACCGCATCACCCGTGAAAAATTCCAACCGGCCCGTGTGCGCGCTTAGGCCGCCGATACCGAGGTGATCCCCGGTTTCTCCGAGCCCGTGATCATGGGCTCTCGAAAAGAGCCATCCACTCACCCCGCGCCCATCGTTGGGCATGCCATTCCAAAACCACAACGCAATGGAATAGTGATCGGTTAGCCCCTGAAGGTGGGCCCGCAGTCGGCCCCCCACGAAATGCGGTGCACGATTCAATTCGCCCGACCCACAGAAGGTCGCAGATTTCGCACCTTCGAGGTAGAAAGTAATTGCCTCCTCATAGAGAGCATCGTGGCCGTGGCCGTGGCCGCGCGCATCGGCGGCAAGCGGTCCGGCGGATTCGTTCAAGCGCCAGTAGGCAATGGGTCGAGCCCGCAAGACATCCTGGACCGCCGGGCCGTCCTTCAATTTCCCATTGCGCCGTAAACGTCCGGTCACCTTCTCGAGCAGGCCGACGGCCGCGGCAGTAATCTTGGGCTCGGCCATGATCTCCAAACCGGCAGAACGCGCCGCCCAGGTATTATAGCCGCCAAACAGATGCTGTTCCGGCGGCGGGATGTAGCCGTCACCCCCGTTTGCAAGTTCGATTACCATGGTCTGCACGAGCGGACTGGCCGCCTTGATCTTCAATCCCGTTACCGCGTAGGTCTCTGTCGGCGTTGCCGCAATCACGATGTCACCAATGCGCAGCGCCTGCAGCACAATCTCGGTCTGCTGCCGCTCGTGCAGCAGGAGTTGCTCGCGGGCATAGACCTCCGTCTCCGATTTCATCGGGCGATCCCCCAGACCGGCAGTGATCCGCTGCGCCCACTCGAGTCGCTGACGGTCCGGCACCCGATACGGCAATGTCATCCGCTGTTCCAGCATGGCCACATCGACGTCGTCGCGATATGTAATGCCGGCGCAGGCCTTCGTCGCGATATCCAACAAACCCTTCGCATAATCCTCAATCCGCAGGTTGGGATCCCAGGCACTCTCCGGCTTGGTGTAATCGCGTCGCCAGATATCCCCGCTGCACCCGTGGGACATGATCCCGACGAACGGCGGATTGCCCGCCAGCGCGATCGGGGCGAGCCGAAGCCGGAGTCCTTCAGAAAACAACCCAAAATAGTCGGCACTGATGTCCTGGTCGCTGAAGTAATGCATGGAAAAATTGCCCAGCACAGCGAGAGGGCGACCCGCGCGGGATTGAATCGAGATCAGGGACAGATCGGGATCCTTGGGCCCAGCCTCGCCCGTGACATCGTCCCATTTGATTCCCGCATGCATATTAGCCCGGACCGTCCGGTTGCCGAAGGGATCGGATGCCAGGCGGTCCGGGCGGCGAATCCATTGGCGCGAGGCGTTAAATTCACCGGCATCTGCCTTGGCGAAACCGATTCTTGCCGGCTCCAGGTTTGACTGCGCAGCGACGATGGCCTCCACAAGCTTGCCCCGCAGAAGCGGCACATAGGCTGGGTCGGCATCGGTGCCAAGGCACCCCATCGACGCCGGGGCGGAGTGAGCATGTGTTGCCGAGATCAGGATCCGGTTCGTTGGAATGCCGGTTCGGACCGCCGCCAGCGCCTTGGCTTCATCCAACAGGGGGCGTCCCATCATGCAACTATCGACGATTACCAGGGCGACTTGATTCCGTTCATCCGCCAACACGAGCGCTCGAGCGTGGACGCGCGTTTTGATTTTATCGAGAGCTCGACTCAGCATCCCGCCGTTCACCAACACGGGAAGTCGGGTGGGCGTGACATCCACCACCGCGGCTCCCGCTTTGAATTCGGACCGCACAGGCAGGGTCGCGAAGAGACCGACCACTACGGAGATCAATAGGCGCTTCATGGTTAGGGAAGATTTCCAACGAGTGAACGTGAATTGGGACCATAAACAGAAGCACCCCCCTCACCCGGCCTGCGGCCACCTCCCTCCCCGCTCCAAGCGAGGCAGAGCAGCACTGTTGGGGGTTGAATACCGCAAAAGCACACGCCTTCGCAACCAATTTCCAACACCAATTTCCAAAGGACTATGCCCCGAATATGCCTCCCAAAACAGCCTTGATCACCAGATTAGGTGTTGGGCTTTTCACACTCTGAAATCTTGAGTTCGTCGGGCATAATCTGGCACTCATAGCGGATACCGGGGGGTGCGGATTGAGCCCCAGATAACCGAATCGGGAGGGTCAACCCTGGAATCGCCCTTCAAACCCATCACCGTCGTGCGCCGCGCCGCCTTCGATCTCGCCGACGGCCGTACCGCTCTCTTCCGCACGCTCCACACCTTCGACGAATGCCTCAATTTCCAACCTTTCAAGGCAAGAAACCGTCCGGTCAAAATCGGAACACTGTCCGAATCAGATCGGAATCGGTGTCCGGTTTGATCGGAATGCGCATCTTTGGACAACGGTCTTCTGATTCTCGGTATTTACCGACCGTGCCCGATCGCTTAACGTGTCGTCATGAAAGACGAAATTGGCGACGCTTTGCTTTCACGGATCACCATCGACCCGGTCGTCTGCCATGGCAAGCCGGTCATCCGCGGCAAGCGCTACCCAGTCGAGTCCATGCTCGAATACCTCGCAGGCGGCGACACGGTTGAAACTCTGCTGCGCCACTTTCCTGACCTTGAGCGCGATGACCTGCTCGCCTGCATTGAGTTCGCAAACCGTTCACTCAAGTTGCGCAGCCGCCATTTGGTCCTGTCCACGTGAGATTTCTCGTGGATGCCCATCTGCCGCCCGCGTTGTGTCGTCTGTTGCGGCACCATGGGCACGACGCGACCCACACCTCGGAGCTTCCTGCCAGCAACGACACGACCGACCGCGACATCAACCGAATTTCGATCGCCGAACAGAGCATCGTCATCTCCAAGGACTGGGACTTCTACCATTCGCACTTGCTCCACGGGCAGCCGTTCAAGCTTCTCCTCATCCGCACTGGCAATGTCTCGACCGATGACCTGCTCGCTCTGTTGGAGTCGAGCATCGGTCTGATTGAGTCCGCCTTCCTCGACAGTTCATTGATCGAGGTGAGTCGCGAAGGGATGACGATTGTCGCCTGAGAGGACCGTGCGGAGATACGCGGACGGCGGCGCCGGTCAAATCAATCCTTGTGCAACTATATAAAATAATTGCTCCCGCCTCCGCCAGATCCAACCGCAACCAAGGAGATCCGCTTGCCTGGGGCCACTCAGGAATCTCCAACGCCCAGGCGCATACCCTGTCAACCAGCCATTGCGCATTTTGAAACGGTCAAGGAACAGATCGAGCCTGAGGAGACGATCCGCCCTCACACCGCCCAGGGCCGGAGTGAGGGGGCGGTTCAAAGGTGCTAGGGGCCATCCCCTCCGAGTGCCCGGAAACTGCCGGGGCCGCAACGTTCGAACGATCGCCTAGGGTACGATGCGCAATACGCGATCGTTGTAGCTGTCCGTGATATACAGGAGTCCGTCGGGGCCGACGGTAACGCCGTGCGGACGGGCAAGCTCGCACGCCAACGGATCGCCGCCGATGCCCGATGCGCCCTGCCTTCCCGTGCCGATCACCCGCGTGATGCGGCCGTCTCTCGGGTGGTAGCGGCGCACCACGTTGTTCTCGGCATCGGCGATGATGACGGTGCCGTCGCGATCCAGACAGAGGTGCTTGGGACCGTTAAGGGTCGCCGTCAGCGCCGGACCGCCATCCACCGCCGGACCGGATTTACCGGTTCCTGCGACGGTGCGGATATTGCCGGCGGAATCCACATATCGAAGAGAATGTCCGCCGCGTTCCAAGATATACATACCGCCCTCAGCAGTCGCGACAACAGCGCGGGGATCGGTCAACGGCGAACGGCGGGCCACGGCACCGTCGGAGGGGCGACCCACCTGCCCATTCCCTGCGAGGGTCTCGACGATTCCGCTCGCGAGCGTGATCCGCCGGACGCGCCGGTTGTCGATATCGGCTACATCCAGATGGCGGGCCGTGGAATCCAGGGCGATTTGAATGACGGTGGAGAAATCTGCCCGGTCCGCGGGCCCGCCGTCGCCGCTAAAACCCTTGATTCCAGTGCCCGCCAGGGTCGTAATGATGCCCGTTTTTCCATGGATCTTGCGGACCCGGAAATTCCAAGTATCAGAGAGGTAGATATCACCGTTAGGAGCCACGGCAAGATTATGGACTCCGTTGAATTGCGCTGCCGTCGCGGCCCCCCGGTCGCCGGAAAATCCCTTTGTTCCCGTTCCTGCGATTACGGTCAGGCGTTGGGAGCGGTCGATGTGGAGCAATCGATTGCCGGCAACCATTTCAACCACCGCCATGGTGCCATCCGGAAAAAATTCCGCCCCAAATGGTTCGCGGAGTCGGCACTCGGTGGCGCGAGCATCGCTTTCGCGGTTTCCACCACCGGCAACGAGTTCCACCCGGGCGGCTTCCAAGTTAACTGTGAGGGAGATGAGCGCGATCGCTCCGGGACAAAGAAGCCGGTTCATGAGTTGAAAATTAGGGCAATTCACCCATTTCAATGAGGATGTCCCGTTCCTTTCCGCGACCGCGTTCGCGGATGAGCAATCTTCCCTTTTCAACCTCAATGCCACCGACGCCCGCGAAGTCCGACGGAACCTTCCCGAGAAACACCGCATAGCTCTTGGTCCGCGATTCACCGGCGTCAAGGTGCTCGAACAATTGCCTTCCGAAAATCGTGCCCTTACGGGTCAGGATTGGAAAAGGTTGATGCAAACCGGTCGTTCCAAACTCCAATCCACGCGCCGCCGGACGTCCATTCCGAACATCTCGCCAAAGATTAACCCACGGATAATCGCGCGTGCGCCAAAGGTATCCCAGCAGCAGGCCGCGGCCCGGCGTCGCGGCGGTTACCCATCCGAATTCGTCGTCTATTGCGTAGGAGACCACGTTCGGATTCGGATCCGAGGTGAGATGCCGCAAGTTGACCGACTGGCCGTCCTGATTCAGCGCCTGCGGCCAGTAGGAGGACGGCTCCTCGGGATGGGGCAGCGATCCGCCCTGGGAAAATCCCCTTCGCCCGTTGCAATCCACCACCGTCGTCTCGTCAAGAAAGGCGCCGCCAAGGGTCGGATGCTGAACCATATTAAAGATTCGTCCGAGCTTGTTTTCGTTCCGCACCTCCTCGCGGACAACACACGTCGCACCGATCGCCCCGAGTCGGAGCGTTCGCTTGATCGAGAGTCCCGCCATTGGCAGCCGGGCGGACATTTCACCGCCGGCGATGTGATCCCCAGTTCTTGGTTCGGTCACCAATGTCCACTCCACATGGGTGGCCTCGCCGTGGTATGGCATTCCATTGGCCCCCTCGGCGTCGGACGGGGGCCCCCAACGATCCAGACAAAGAAAATGACCGAACGCACTCGGCTGGGTTTTCCCCTCCGCCGGAGCCGCCCAGTTCAATGGGTTGACGTCCGATCCACGCAGTCGAAAATCACCGATCGAACCTCCCGCCAGGTCGACCACGAGACGGGCGTCCTGCCCGGCAAGCACCAGCGAGCGTCGGCCACGGATCACCTCGGCCGATCGACCTTCGGGTATTCCCAAGGCCGCAATGAGCGCCGTCCCGACGGCTATCCAATTCAATTTCATGGGAAGAGTTAATCCAATCTGAACTGCAGTGCTGAATCGGACAACACAAAGATCGTCTTTTCAGACGCTGCTCACTTTGTGACCACCGGCGTCACAAATTCGAGCAACGCCTTCGTCGCCGGATCATCAGGCAGGCCGAGGTCGTCATTGAGTTTCACGTGACTCGTATCCTTGCCACCTAAGATCTTCGCGGGGATACCCGAGTTCTTTAGCACCGCGCCAAGACGGAGTGCCTGCGCGGAAGTGTCGGGATGACTCGCGACGTAGAGGATCAGGAACGGCGGAATCCCTTTGCCCTTCGCGATGTGCGTGACGGCGGAGAAGTCTTTGTGGTTCTCGGGCGTATTGCCAAACTTCTCCCGATGACCATTGATCCGCGGAGGCAATTGATGGACCCGAAGCCGTGTCTCCGCAGTCTCGATAATCGCCGGCACATCGTAGGTGTCGCCATCGACTGGCACGCAGCCGACGAGTACATCGAATGGAATCCCTTCCGCCTTCAAATATCGGTCATCGGTGCAAATCAACGCCGCGAGCTGTGCACCCGCCGAATGGCCACCGACGAGCACGCGCTTCGGATCGCCGCCGTATTCGGTGATATGATCCTGCACCCAGCGAAATGACTTGGCGACATCGCGGATGAGGGTGCGCATATCCACGCCGGGTAGGAGTCGATAGTTGGTGGAAACAAAGACGAACCCCTTCTCCATGAAGAACTGCGGCTTCAGTTTCACATCGCTCTTGTCACCCGCCTGCCAACCTCCGCCGTGAATCCAAAACACCACGGGCAGATTCTTTGCGTCCTTGGGCGAATAGACATCGAGCACGCGGCGTTCGTGCACTGGTTCGGCATAGGGGAGGTTGCGTTGGATGGTCTGCGCGTGGGTGGCGGACCCGAGGGCTAAAGCAATGAGCAGATGGCAGCGGAGATTCATGCGATCGGATGGTACGTGAATGATGCAGCGTTAGGGGATTCGGTGACGGGCGGTCACAAATACGGATTCGGCAGCGCGGCCTTGGGGCGCGACGTGTCCTCGAAGCTCCGAGCAGGGTGGTCCAGCACGTGCAGGTAAAAGATCTGGCGGAGCCACGGCGCGCGCTTGAAGATGCGACGATTGAGTAACACGTCACACCGCTCGATCTTCCGAAGCGGGTGGGCGTCGTTGAACTCACGGATCGCGAGTAATTCACCACACCATGAGTTGTTCTCCTCGAACTGGATGTCATCGACGTAACAGATGACCATCGGGAGATATTGCTCCGGCTGGCCGTCGAACACCCGGAGTGCAGCACATGTCGAACTCCAGTAGTCTACATCGATAACCACATAACCGATCGGTACGCTCAACTCCTTCAAAAACTTGGGCACTGTCTCGTCGATGGGACCCAGGATGAGGCTGGTTCCGGCGGGCAGGCGTCGTTGGAGTGCATCGAAATCCATCTGGTAATCCCCGCGTACATAGAGGTCCGGATGATCTCGATAGTCGACAGGAGGGGGCATTCCGCTCCCGCTATCGAATCCGACCACGCGGACGCGAACTCCGGTCGCGGCCTCGACACGCACGGCGATCATACTCATGTTGAGTAGGCCGGCACCGGCCGCGACTCCGAATTCCAGAGCCACAATCTCCCGGACTCCCTGCTTCGCCGCGATTTGGGCCGCGCGAAGAATCCCAAAGGCGTTATGCGCCCGTAGCACTAGATCAAATTCTACTTTCCGTTCAAAGGATCCAAGAGCAGCCACAAACAACGAGATGGCGTTGAGATGAAGCGGTTCCGTCAGGCGTTCATAAAAAATGCGTCGCCAGATGCGGCGATGCTTGAGCATGCGATGAAAGGCCATACCGGTGTTGGGATAAATCAGGCTGTTGCGGAGGTGTCGATGGCGATCCGGCCGAAGAGATAATCGGCTTGAACCCAGCGGCCCTCTACCAACTGTTCGTTGTGGTGGCGGACTGGTTTTTGATAGAATTTCCCTTTTTTGACGCTCCGCGAATAGGGAGATTTGGTTAACTGAACCCGGCGAATTTTTATAACCCTCCCCCCCGTGAGCCGGCGATAGCAAGTGAATTTGGAGGCTGGTGACACTCGGGGCATTCCAAGGGATCGGTGTGCAGGCTTGCCGGATCAAGTCGTGCCATCGACGGGAGGAAAACTTGGCTGGAGGTGGGGGTGAAGATTTCGGCCAAGGAGCCCCACCGTCAGCCCCGATTGCCTTCCGACAAAAACCGCGCATCTTGTTGTAGTACAATCTTTAATAGCGGACCATTCAGTCTGGATTCAACTCTTCCCCTTCGCGTTCAATGCCCGCTCTCATTGCCAAAATCAAACAACCATGATCACCGGGTTTTCCGCTACTTTGCTGGAGCTTTTTCGGGAGCACGCCGCCAGGACGGTTGCCGGGTGCGTGTTACCCAATCACTATCACCCTCCTCGTTGAAGCCCCCAACATTCTCAAACTGCTGCATGAGGTGGGCCGATATCACGGACGCACCAGCCACACTTTGAACGGTGAGGAAAGCCCGGGCGGGCGGCAGGTTTGCCATCGCGCCACCGACCGGTTCATACGTTCGGAGCGGCACTTCTTCGCGACCGTCAATTATGTGCACATCAACCCGGTGCATCATGGCTATGTGCGGCTGTTGACCGAATGGCCATGGAGCAGCGCGGCGTCCGCTACCTTCTCTAACAACTTCGGGATACACGGCTGACCGCCACGTTCTATACGGAAAGCTGCGGCCCTACGTCGCCGGATCATCAGGCAGGCCGAGGTCGTCATTGAGTTTTCACGAGACAATCAGCCTGTCCGTTTTTAATTCTCACCCGTTTTTACCAAAGCGTAACAACCCAGCCCATCCACCGTAACCTCCGGGCTGGAAGCTCCGGGGCGATGATATTTCGAAAAGTTTGTCTCCTTCCTCTCTTCCTTGCGACGGCCGCCGTCGCGCACGCCCAGTTCGCTGGTTTTGTTAACAAGGGCCTGGTCGGCGTTGGCCGCGTGCCAGCCGCCACCTTCGACAAGTTCGGCAACGGCCAGCAGGACACGCTGGGCGGCTTCTCCGCCATGGCCATAGACACCAATACGCTGGTTTATGCCGACGGCAAGATCATGGGCCGCTTGATCGGCCTGCCCGACCGCGGCTTCGGCGACGGGGCGACGGATTACCGGCCACGACTGGAACTGTTCAACTTCACGATCACTCCCTACTACGGCGAAACGCCGGTGGGGCAGGACCAGATCACGTTCACCAACGTGGACACCGTGCTCTTCACCTACGGGACCGGCACGGAGAGCCGGTTCTTCACGGGCTTCGATGCCGGCAATACGAACAACCCCGTCGTGCCGCAGTCGCCGGCCACCTCAATTGGCGCAGGACGGCGTTCGCTCGACGCCGAGGGGCTCGTCCTCGCGCCGGGCGGGGGCTATTGGGTGACCGACGAGTATGGGCC
Source organism: Akkermansia muciniphila (assembly GCA_945861565.1). GTDB lineage: Bacteria > Verrucomicrobiota > Verrucomicrobiia > Limisphaerales > UBA9464 > SIBK01. Next base: position 11,726 of record CAMAUY010000054.1, on the reverse strand, counting down.
GGGCCTGTTCCGGTTCGATGCCCAGGCCAATCTGATCGAGACGATCCTGCCTCCGGCCGCGCTACTTCCGGTGCAGGGAAACTTTCCCGGCAGGCTGAACTTCACCGGTAACGCCGCCCCGACGTCGGGTCGTCGAAACAACCGTGGCCTCGAAGGGCTCGCGTTGACACCCGACCACAAGCGGCTGATCGCCTTCCTCCAGTCGCCTGCCATCCAGGACGGAGGTGCCGGCAACCTGGGCCGAAACACCCGCATCCTGCAGTTCGACACCGATCCGCTCTCGCCATCCTACGGCAAGGTTGTCGCCGAGCAGGTCTATCAGCTCACGCTCAACGGCAACGCCACGGGCAACCGCCACACACCGGTCAGCGCGGGGCTCGCCCTCAACGCCACGACCTTCCTCGTGCTTGAGCGCGACGGCATCGGGCGCGGGGCGGCGGAGACGAACCTTTCGCCGACCTACAAGAGGGTGGTGCTAGCCTCGACCGAAGGTGCCTCGAATCTTGCGGGCACGGCCTACGACCTGGAGAAGGGAGCGCCCGGACAATTGTCGCTGCCGACCACAGGGACAGTGCTGCCCAACGGGCTCACGGCGGCCGCCCGCCAGGACTTTGTGGACCTGCTCGACGGAGCGCAACTGACGAAGTTCGGCCTCAATACGAGCACGAATCAGGACGCGAACTCGCTCTGTGAAAAATGGGAGGCGCTCTCATTGATCCCCCTGAACGACGCGGCCAATCCGGACGACTACCTCCTGCTGGTGGGCAATGACAACGACTTCAAGGCCGAGGTGGTTTATCACAACGGCGTGCCCGTTGGCACGAACGCGGTCACGGTGGACCTGATGCTGCTCGCCTACCGCGTGACACTGCCGGGCATCGGTGCGCCGCGGCTCGCCAACGCCGGACCGACGGTCGAGATCATCCTGCCTTCCGGAAACATTTTCGCCCGGGGGCCCCTGCCGTTGACCATCAAGGCCACGGATGCGGACGGGATCATCACCCAGGCCGAGTTCTTTGAGGATGGGGTGAAGCTCGCCGAGAAATCCGCCTTCCCCTGGGTGCTCGAAATCGCATCGCCCACCGTGGGTGAACACGTTTACCGCGTCGTCGTCACGGACAATGACGGGGCCACGGCCGAAACCAGCAAGACGGTGACAATTATCGCGGCCAACACGGCTCCGTTGATCGCGATCACCACCCCGACGGACAACACGACGGCCGCCGCGCCCTACATCATCGCCTTCAAGGTCAGCGCCGCAGATGCTGACGGCTTCGTCAAGACAGTGGACTACTTCACCGGCGCCACCAAGGTGGGTTCCAGCAGCGCGGCGCCATTCTCCCTCAACCTCGCCAACGCGCCCGTGGGCCAGCATGTGCTCACGGCGGTCGCGACCGACAACCTCGGGTTCGCGACCACCAGCGCCCCGGTGAACCTCACGGTGACCCGCGCGCTCAGCGGTGCGCTCACGCTGCAGGTGCTGCACGCGTCAGACTTCGAGGCCGGCATCTCGGCGCTTGACGATGCCCCGCGGTTCTCCTCCGTGCTCAATGCGCTGAGGGCCGATTTCCCCGCCCAAACCCTCGTGCTGGCCTCCGGCGACAACTACATCCCGGGACCGTTCTTCACCGCGAGCGCCGATCCCGCCGCGCCGTTCAACGGCGTCAAGGGCCGCGCCGACATCACCATCCTCAACGCCCTCGGAATTCAGGCGTCCTGCTTCGGCAACCACGAGTTTGACGACAACACGCCGCTGGTCCGCAGCCTCATCCTGCCGGATGCCGCGGCCAGCTACGCCGGCACGGCGTTTCCGTATCTCAGCGCGAACTTGAATTTTGCACCCGACGGCAGCATGGCCAGCCTCGTCACGGCCGACGGACAGGAGACCACGGCGATAAAGAACAAGATCGCCAGGAGCGCCATCCTCACCGTGGCCGGCCAAAAGATCGGCCTGGTGGGCGGCACCGCCACGGAACTGCGCTCCATCTCCTCGCCGGGCAACATTGGCGTGTCGCAGAATCTCGCGAGCGACATCCAGGCGGCCGTGGACGGACTCCTCGCGCTCGGTGTCAACAAGGTCGTCGTGATGACCCATCTGCAGCAGTTCGACCGCGAGTTCGCCCTCGCCCAGCAGCTTCGCGACGTCGATCTCATCATCGCCGGCGGCTCGCACAGCATCTTTGCGAAACCCACGGACCGGCTCCGCCCGGAGGACTTCGTCGCCAGCCCCTATCCAACGCAGTTCACCTCGGCGAGCGGCGAACCCGTCTTCGTCGTCAACACCGGGTCCAACTACCGCTACGTCGGCCGGCTCATCGCCAGCTTCAACGAGGCGGGCGTGCTCACCGCTTTCGATGAACGCAGTGGCGCCTACGCCACCGACATCCAGGGCGTGCTGGACACCGGCAACGTGGGGCCGGACACGACCGTCGCGGAGGTCGTCTCCAGGCTCGCTGCAATTGTGGACGGAAAGGACGGTAACCGCTTCGGCCGCACGGCGGTTTACCTCAACGGCAACCGCAACAGCGTCCGCACCGAGGAGACGAACCTCGGCAATGTGACCGCCGATGCCAACCTCTTCCGCGCCCGGCAGACCGACCCGGCCACGGTGATCTCGCTGAAGAACGGCGGCGGCATTCGGGACGCGATCGGCGCGTATTCCTCCGCGGGGGGCAGCGTCATTCCCATCCCGCCCCCGGCGAACCCCCGCGTAGGCAAGCTCGCGGGCGAGGTCAGCCAACTCGACATCGAGAACAGCCTCCGCTTCAACAACACGCTGTCGCTCCTGACGCTCACCGCGCAGCAGTTGCGCGACACGATGGAGTGGGCCGTGGCCGGCAGCGGCACGCCGGGTCAGTTCCCGCAGGTTTCTAGCCTGAGCTTCAGCTTCGTGCCCACGAACAAGCCGATGACGTACGTCCGCAACGCCAACGGCGTCCCGACGGCGATTGATTTCGGCGGCGAACGCCTGCGCAACCTCGTCGTGATCCATCCCGACGACAGCCAGGATCTGGTCGTGGAAAACGGCCAGCTCGTCGGCGATCCAACGCGCACCTTCCGCATCGTCACGCTCAACTTCCTGGCGGGCGGGGGCGACAGTTACTTCGCCCTCACCCAAGGGACCGATCGGTTCGACCTCGTGGCGACGGGAACGGTGCTCAAGTTCGACACCGACGGCGGGGAGCAGAAGGCGCTGGCCGACTACCTGAAGGCGATCGAGGTGTTCCAAGAAGCCGACACCGCAGCCGCCGAGGATCTGCGCATCCAAAACCTTTCCCGCCGCGGTGACGTCGTGCTGATCCCGCTGGTGCGGCGTATCGCCGGTCCGGTGCCCAGCACCGAGCTCACCTTCCGCACACTGCCGGGTCGCCGGTATGCCGCGGAAAGCAAGGAGACGATTGACGGCAGCTGGGAACGGTTGACGCTGGAAACCCAGGGCACCGGCACGCTCAAGGCCCTGGTGGACAACCGGCCCGCCGCCGACCAGCGCTACTACCGCATCGTGGTAGTTGAATAGGCAGTGTCATGGGTGGAGACGATCCCCCCGATCGCCGCCGTTCTGCCAAGGCAAGTGGAGAGCGGCGGCGGCTCGAAAAAGGAATTTCATTTTGGGGTGGAAGAAGAGGAGATTGGAAGGGCGTAGGATCTGATTGGACCGTATCGGATCTGCTTGCACCGAATCCCAATGCTACCGAAGGACACCCGAACTCACCTGCTTTCCATACAGCGCCTGCCCGCCGCGCCTCGTTCCATCGCCAAGGGCAGCACGCTCAAGGACCTGCTGGATCGCGAGGCAATCGGTTGCCTCGCGCACAATCTTGGCCTCGTCCACCCGGGGCTCGACGCGGATGCGTTCCAGCGTTCGGCCATGTCTGGGCTGACGCCCTTGGGCATCATTGAACGAGGACATCATCTGGCGCGGGCACTCCGCGAACATCTGCCGGGGCGATACAGCGACGCGATCCGGATTTTGATTCAGTCGCTCACACCGCCGCTCACCCGCACGGATGAACTGGGCCTGGGCGTCTTCTTCTATCTGCCGCACGTTTGCTTCGTGGCGAATTACGGACTGGAGGCGAAGGACAACGGCGGCGAAGACCCGTTTGAGATTTCCATGCGGGCGCAATATGAACTCACCCGTCGTTTCAGCGCGGAGTTTTCCCTGCGCCCGTTTCTTATCCGCTGGCCGGACCGCACCTTGACCCGACTCCTGGAATGGACGCACGACCCCGACCCGCATGTGCGGCGGCTTTGCTCCGAAGGCTCGCGTCCGCGCCTGCCGTGGGCGGTGCGCATTCCCGCGTTCATCCAGAACCCGCGTCCCGTCTTGCCCATTCTTGAAGCGTTAAAGGACGATGCTGATTTGTATGTGCGCCGCAGCGTGGCGAATCACCTGGGCGACATCGCCAAGGATCATTGGGAACTGGCGCTGGAAATTTGCGGGCGCTGGCTGGCGGGTGCGACGCCCGAAAGGAAATGGCTCATCCGCCACGCGCTCCGGCATCCGGCGAAGAAAGGCGTGAAAGCCGCGCTGCGCTTACGCAAACAGGCGAATTAGGCGAGGGTTTGGGTGCGCAGTCATGGGTCGACAACGACTCTTTGAACAACCACGATCCTCCCAACGTCTCGATCTCGGAACATGCACCGTAAGACAGTCCTGACATTTGTGCTTTCCCTTGCCGCTGCCCGCATCGCATGCGGTGGGGATGGGGCTATGCTGTGGACGGGCAAAGTGCAACCGCTCTTTGATGTGTATTGCGTGAAGTGCCACGGCCTCATTGAACAGAAGGGCGGGCTGAGTCTTGATGCGCCGGACGCAGTGATGAAAGGCGGGGATGAGGGCGCGGTCGTCGTCCCCGGCCAACCGGAGGAAAGCCGGCTGTACAAGAATCTCGCCCCGGAGGCCGATCCGCACATGCCGCCAAAGAGGCAGCTCACGGACGCTCAGCGCGAAGTAGTTCGCGAATGGATTGCGGCACTGGGGACCGTACCAGCCACGCCAGTGCCAACCCTGCCAACGCCGCATTCACCCAGACGTTTTGACTCCGTAACCCAGGCCATCGATGCGTTTATCACCGAAGGGTGGGAACGGCGCGGGGTGACGGTGGCATCCGCTACCGAGGAGCGCACTTGGTGTCGCCGGGTCTATCTCGATCTAGCCGGACGCATCCCCACCCGGGCGGAGCTGGAGGAGTTTCTCCGTTCGCCCGCGGACTCGAAACGCAGTGCCCTGGTGGACCGATTGTTGGTGTCGGACGATTACGCCGTACGGATGCGCGAACTATGGGACGTGTTCCTGATGGGTCGGCCCAAACGTGAGAATCACGAGGACCGCCGAAAGCAAAATGGCTGGTGGGCATTTCTCGAGCATACGTTCCGGGCCAATCGCCCGTGGAATGACACGGTGCGCGAAATTCTCGCGGCTCGCCCGGAGAATCCCAAGGACAAAGGGGCATCCTGGTTTCTCTATGAACGTCGCAACGAGCATCAAGCCATTGCGGAAGCGGTGGCACCCGTAGTGTATGGCACGAAGATCGATTGCGCGCAGTGCCACGACCACCCATTGGCGCGGGAGGTTAAGCAGGCGCATTACTGGGGACTTGTGGCCGCCTTTAACCGCAGTAAGAACGTGGAAGGCGGCAGCGCCGTGGCCGAGTCGGCCGTGGGTGGTTTCATCAATTTCACCAACCTAAAGAAGGAATCCCAGGCCGCGGTCGTTACGTTGCTGACCGGTCGCACCGTGGAGGAAGTACGACCCGCCAGCAACCAGAAGGAGCAGGACAGCGATGACAAGTACGTGGAGCCGGCCGCTAAAATCCGCGTGCCGAAATTCTCCCGACGCGAAGCGTTCGCCGATGCCGCCACGCAAGACAATCCCCTGCTCTCCCGCGCTTTTGTGAACCGTCTCTGGGCGACCCTCATGGGACGCGGCATCGTGCACCCAGCGGATGAAATGAATGCGCGCAACGCACCGAGCCAGCCCGAGCTTCTCGCCTGGTTGACGGAGGATTTCGCCGCGCATCAGCATGATATTCGCCGCGTGGTGCGAGGCATCGTGCTTAGCCGACCGTACGCCCTCAGCCGGGCCGCGGATGCCGCCCCGGAAACATTCTCCGGATCAATTGAACGTCCGCTCTCTGCCGAGCAGATCGCCCGTTCATGGCGCATCGCTGCGGGACTCCCGCCGGTCGACGACACCTTGCGGCGCGCGGTCATCACCGCCATTCCTGCCGTACTGCCGAAGGAATACAACGCCACCTTTCAGCAGGCGCAATTCCTCGCGGGTTCTCCCGCACTGGCGGATCTGCTCAATCCCACGCCCGGCAGCTACCTGACGCACGTCGCCGCCCTGCCGGACGCTGCGATCCGCGTCCAGGAGGTTTTCCTTGCCGGATACGGTCGCTTGCCGGATGCCGAGGAGTCCGTGCAAGCTAGCGCCTTCTTAAGCGAGCGTCCGGATCAAGCGGCGGAGGCTGTCCGCGATTTATTATGGGCGCTGCTGACCAGTGCAGAATTCTTGACGATGCCGTGATGACGAACTGCGAATCCTCAGAGCTCAACCCTGGACCATGCCGCACCGAGGAGCATCGGCTCCATCGCCGGCTCTTCCTCAAAGGACTAACAGGGGGCGCGCTGGCCACCGTCTCGAGTTTTTCGGGACTGTTTCACAATCGCGTCTTTGCCGCAGCGACGAAAAAGGCGCAACAGCATTGCATCCTCCTTTGGCTGTGCGGGGCGCCCAGTCAATTTGAAACGTGGGATCCAAAACCCGGCAGGCCTAGCGGAGGGCCCTTTGGAAGTATTGCGACGAAGATACCCGGCGTGCGGTTTTCTTCGCTCATGCCGAAATGCGCCGGGATCGCGGACAAGCTGAACATTGTTCGCAGCATGAAAACGGCGCAGACGGAACATTTTCAGGCGATTACATTGCTCCAGCGGGGAAATCCTGAACGTGCGGGATTTGTACGACCGACGTTCGGCAGTGCCTTGTCGCAGGCGATGGGTCAGTTGGATTCTCCGATCCCGAATTTTATTTTCCTCGATCCGATTCCTGGCGGCAATGAATTCGAGGCGTTCAAGGCGGGGAACTGGGCGGGCTGGTTGGGGGCCGAACACGCGCCGGTACGTCTCGGTGGGGACTACACGCAGTTCCTGAATGCGGCGACACAAACGATTCCACAGCACGATCGGGAATCGCGCGAGACGCTTCGAAAGTTCCTCACAGCGAAATACGAACGCGACCGCCAGAGCGGCGTGGCTCGGAGTCAAAATGCCGCCTTCGAGCGCATGAAAGGCCTCGCGGCGAGCGCCGATCTCTTCGACGTGAACAAACTGCCGGCTAAAGATCGCGAGCGCTATGGACCGGGAAGCTTTGCCCAGCACTCGCTGATGGCACGGAGCCTCGTCGAGCACGGCGCGCCGTTCGTGATGGTCGCGAACGGCATGAACTGGGATAATCACGTTTTCCAGCACGAGATTCACCAGATGCTCGTGCCGGAATTGGACCGGGTTCTCTTCCATCTGATCAGCGATCTCGAAGAACGCGGTCTGCTCGACTCGACACTCGTCATTGCCATGGGTGAATTCGGGCGCACCCCATGGATGAATGCCGCCCGCGGCCGCGATCATTATCCCAACGCCTGGAGCATGATGATGACCGGGTGCGGCTTGAAGCGCGGCGTTGTGACCGGTGCGACGGACGCGGACGGTGTGGACGTGATCGAAAAGCCATACAACGAGCAGAATCTTTTCGCCACCCTCTTCACCGCGCTCGGCATTGATCCCTCTGCCGAATACGACTTGCCCGGCCTGCCTACATTCCACCGCGTCGAAGACAAAGCGGAGCCGATCCGCGACCTTCTCGCGTGATCTCATGAAGCTGACTCTCATCCACAGCCACGAACTGCCCGCCGGCGTGCTCGGCCTCGCCGTCACGCCCGATGGCCATCGCGCGTTCGCCGCCTGCGCTGATGGGGCGCTCTTGGCCTTGGATGTCGCCGGCGGCGGAGCGGAAGCGTTCGAAGGCCGACATCAATCCTTTGCCAGCGGATGCGCCCTGCTCCCGAATGGGCGCACGATTATTTCCGGAGGCTACGACGGCATGCTGCTCTGGCATGATGTGGAGACCCGGCGCTGCGTGCGTCGCGTGCAAGCACACCCATTCTGGAATTGGCAACTCGCGCTCTCACCGGATGGCAATCGTCTGGCCACCGTGACCGGCCAGTATTTGGCGGGCGGCTGGAAATATGAGCCCGCCCAGGAGACCGAGCCATCCGTCAAGGTCTATGATACGCTGAGCGGAGACTTGGTTGCCGCCTTCCCTCACGCGCCTCCCGTGCTCAGTTGCGCCTTCAGCCCGGACGGCCAACACCTCGCCGCCGCGAACATGATGGGCGAAGTGCGCGTCTGGGATCTTCAGTCGCGAGCCGACGACAAGCCCGCCGCGCAGTGGACCTCACCCGACTTCACATCCTGGGGCACGATTAAGACGCATCACTATTGCGGCGGCATCTACGGCCTTGCATTTTCTCCCGACGGCACTTCCCTGCTCGGCTGCGGCATGGGGCCAATGACCGATCCGATGGCAGGCAATGGCAAGATGACCTGGCAACGCTGGAACTGGCAAAAGGGTGAGCGGACGGATCAGATCAAAGACGGTCAGCACGGTTCCGGTCTGATGGAAGCTGTGGCGTGGGGGCCTGACGGCAAACACTTCGTCATGGCAGGGCGGCAAGCGCAGGGCACTTGGAATGCGGCCGTTTTCTCCGCGGCGGACGGCAGTTTGCTGCACTCCATCGATACCAAGCAACGCATCACGCACGCTCGATTCACGGCCGACGGCCAACGGCTGATACTTTCTGGGGCCATTGGCCAACCGAAGAGAACCGGAGAACTCTGGCCGCCGTGGGGAAGGCTGCAAATATACCGCGTGGAAGCGTGAATCCCGGATGTCCAGCATCACGAACATCGATCACTAATCACGGTCGGATTGAGCGCAGAACTCGGTAATATTTCTGTTCCGTTTTCGGTTTGGAATCCACCCAGCTACCACTGGCATCAAAGGCGATTGCGCCGTTTTCGTAAGAGAGGGCGTAAGGATAGGCGTCGGACCAATCCACGAGATCGGTCGAAGTCTGAATCTTGTGAATCATGCCGCGCGCCGCTCTCCACGTCACGGCAGTCCTACCGCCCGAGAGGGAGACTTGCGCTTGCAGAGCTTCGTTCACGATGGCACCGGTCCAATACTTCTCTGCCAGTTCGAACGCAGATTTTCCAACTTGAGATCCGAGTATGCGGGACTTGTAGTCGTCCTCGCTCGGATGAATCCCACCCCAACGACGGGACTGCCCGGCCTGATCGGCGGCATCATAGTAGGTGCACCACTGAAGATCGACTGCGACGCTCGGGCCCAGATCAATCTGCATGCTATTGGAAGCGATTGTATGGTGATGAAAGCCTCCTGGAAACAGCGGACTCCCCGTGAGCAAAGCGAGGGCCTCGGCCGCGGCCCGAGAAAACGTACTGTGTCCTGACGAAAACCCCGGAAACGCCGGTGTGTTAAACGTCTTGCGCTGAAAGGGCAACCAATCCTTCGCCAACATCCAGCGCACCGTACTCTGGTGGGTCGCGATGGAAGGCGCGGGCAAATTCTCCGGATGTTCACCCGGCCAGGAGAAGACGGCGATTTTTCCGAGATGAACCGCACCCGGGACATAGGCGTTCGAATAGACGTCCCAGACGTGTTCGTGTCGTCCCCCCGGAAACGTATTGTTAACCGTAATGACCTCCACCACGCCAGGTTCAAGGGGCAGCCCCTGCAAATGGTAGGCCGGTCCATTGGGATCGGATGACTGTCCCATCGTACCCATGTAACGGATCATGGTGATGGGTCGTGGCCCACTGTAGTAGCGCTTGATCGACCAGCAAGCACAGGCGGAATCATGCACGGCACCCGCGACGGAGAAATAGGTTTTTACATCCCACTCGAGATCATTCACGACAGGACCGACCCCTCGAATCTTTTTCACGGTGAGCGGATTATCGGATACTTGGTTCGCCAGTACGTGCCAGTGACCGGGCGGTGTCTCCGAATTCGGCCCATCCGCCCAATACTCCGCCAAGACACGTGTGAAATCGGCCCGTGCAACCCAATTTGTGCCATAGGGAAGCCCGGTCACCGGATTGATGGGGTGTCCTGTGCCCGTGTCAGCACCAAGCGGGTTGTTCCCGTAGGCACCGGGGGAAACGTCGACCATCGTCGGATCATTCAATTCGACGCTCTTCCGGAGGACACCAAGCGCCTGAGCTTTGTATTCGGCGTCCGATGCGCTGGGTTGATTCGGCACGCTCAGGCGAGAAGGCGGTCCGATATCAATCCACGGCTTCACTGGATCAGACCGAATGAGGCTAAACGGAGTGGTCGCCAACGATTGCACACCGACAAACGTTTGGATTCCGCCCGGGGTCGGAATTCCATTTTGAGTCACCGTCGTCGAAAGGGCGAGCGGTTGCCAAAAGTTGGGGTCGGTATCCGCCGTATATTGTTCTGCCGTGTTGGCAATAAGCGGGACGCCGACACCGAGTGGCATGTTTAAACGGGTTGGGAATTCGCCGTTATTACCCAATACGCTCATCGCCCGGGCCGGATCCATATTGGGGTTCACTTCCACGGTGTAGGCCTGCGGGTAGCCGGCTTGAGAGAATCCGTCGCCGATGCCCCAAACCAGGATCGCCTGTCCAATACGCTTCCCCAATTCCGCCGGTGTCGCCTCCGCCGTCAGGGCCGCCTGGCCGATGGCCGGAGAGTACCCGAGGGCGACGAGCTTTGCATCGAAGCTCGCCAGCGATATGGCCGCGCCGGCCCCGTTTTCAAATCGACTGCGCAGCACTCGGTACGCCGCATAGCTGATCGCCTCGCGTCGTGCGGTCTCGATGTCAATCGGAAGTTGCGAGATCTTCTCGTTGTAGATGTAACCGACCGCCGTCGCGTCGTAGGCAGCCCAGGCGTTGTACATTGACACCGCCGTGTGGAAGAGGTTTCGCGCGTGCGCCGGTGGATTCGGTACATTTCTCCGGATTGCTGCCAGCAGTTCCTCGTTCCACTCGCGCGCGACCGACGGAGCAGCCTGGGTAACGGGAGTGCCGAGAAGGAATAGGAGACCGGTCAGCGCTCCCCAAAAAAAATGCGTGATGAAGCGTGTCTTGTTCATGGAAAGACCCGGTTGTGCTTCGCAGCATAATAACGCCCCTCAGGGCACTCGGATACGTGCATTGTTTGTAAACTAGCAAAGGCGGAGCGTCCTGTCGCCAATTTTCCAAGGAGACCCCTACGCGGGGGGCATCCCGATGTTGTTGGTAGAGGTTGTCGCGCTGCGACAACCCCGCCCGCGTCCAGCCGGGCTTTACAGGACCGCTGCGCGGTTCGTGCCGCGCCTGAACGGCGCGGGGACGCCGCAGCGCGGCGTCCGCTACCGTCTCCAACAACTTCGAGATGCGCATCCTCCGCGGATCGAGGACAAAAATCTGATTCCGTTCGAATACGGGCCCTTTTCTGCGCATGCAATGTCTACGGACCTTTTGGGATTGCTTCGAAAAAGTGGAGAGAGAAAGAGGAGCTTTTTAGTTAGTTGTTTTTGAATTCGAAGTCAACGGGCGATTTGAAGTTTAGGGAACTATGTAAACGGTGAGGATTATAGAAGCATTCGATATAGTCGAAGATTTGGGAT
>CAMAUY010000053.1 GCA_945861565.1 Akkermansia muciniphila | reverse complement strand
GGCAAACTGACGGAGTTCGCCGAGCTGCCGAGCGGCGGCGACAACTCTTATCCGGGCTTCGTTCCCGTATCCTCGACCCGTGCCTTGGTTTCGTACTATTCCAGCCACGAGCAAGATGCCAATGGCCGCCCAATCACCGCCATTTACCTTGCGGAACTACAGTTGAATTGATGTCGTATGGTCAAAAACTCGAACCTACCAATATTCAACGATTTGCAGGGCGATCAGGAGAATGCTCGCAGGCCATTACCGGGGGGAACCCGAGTCCCATTTTGAACTCCCGCCAGTCTGATTTTGCTCCCTCCCCAACCGGTGATTTCGCGGAGGATCGCTCGTGACTCATGCCCCCTCAAAACAAAACCGCGCCGACGGGATAAACACCCGCCGGCGCGTTCGGGGAAGTTTGCGAGTATTGGTTACTGATTACTGATTACTGATTACTGATTACTGATTACTGGTTACTGATTACTGGTTACTGGTTACTGATTACTGGTTACAGGCGCTTCACTCGGATATTCTTGTATCGAACAATGCTCTTCGGATCGTGGGCCTGGAGTGCAAACGTGCCCTGATCCAACTTGCGGGTATAATCCTTGCCCGCTTGGGTTCCCGCGGGCTCGGTGTATTCCATGACCGTCTGGCCGTCGATCTTGACCGTCACACTGCTGCCACGGACAATGACATGCTGGGTCCACCACTTCTTGTCCTGGGCAGGCGTGGATCGCACGTTGACTATATCATACAGGCTGCCGGTCTTTTTCCAGTCGCCGTGGGATACATTGACCTGAGTTTCAAAACCGTACTTCGGCCAGCCCGAATCCTGGTACCGCGAGTGGAAGTAAATCCCACCGTTGGAGTTCGTCTCGGTCATGACATCGACCTTTAGTTCAAAGTCTTTGAAGGGTGCCAGGGCGCCGGTGTAGAACAAGTGACAACGATCCCCGTGGGCTTTGAATGCCCCATTCTCCATCGACCATGTCGCCTGATTTTCCTTGGCTGGAGTCCAGCCGTTGAATGACTTGCCGTCCGTGAGACGGACAAATCCGCGGTCCGGATTGTCCATTGTTGCGCATCCAACCGCCACGGCAATGAGGGCGACTGGGCTGAGAAGCGAGGTGAATTTCATCCCGGGCACTCTGCCCAATCGGAGTCTGGTACGGCAATCTGTTTATTAAAAGTTGGATAATGCTGGTGGCGGGCGCGACCACTACGGTGTTGGTTTTTTTGCGAGGAGATCCAGCGCGACGGCGGTCATCGCGGTGACACCCGTCTTGATCGTGGGCTCGGGCACAGGGGCAAACTTGCTCGAATGGAGCGAAGGCAACGGTACGCCCGTGCGTTCGCTCTCGGTGATTTTTTCCGGTGCAACGGCCCCGAGCCAGAACATGCAAATGGGTACTTTTTCGGCGGTGCGGCCGTAGTTGCTGAAATCCTCCCCGCCCATCGCCGGTTCTTCGGTGGCGACACGATCCGTGCCCAGCCACCTCTCGAGAGCGGCGCGGACCCGTCGAGTGAGCGCCGGGTCGTTGTAGGTCGACGGGGTTCCTTCCTCGGCGAGAACCTTGACCTCCGGCGCAAGTTCCTCGGGCAAACCCGCCGCCAGCGCCGTGCCACGGCAGATACGCCGGACGGCTTCGACGAGGCGAACGCGGACCGTGTCCGAGTAGGATCGAAGGGTCAGCTCGAGTTTCACTTCATTCGAAATGATATTGGGTTTCGTGCCGCCGTGAATCGAGCCCACGGTGACAACCGCGGGATCGGTCGGCGAGATCTCGCGGCTGACGATGGTTTGCAGCGCGAGAATGATCTGCGCCGAGAGCACGATCGGGTCCTTGGTTTTATGCGGCCAGGCGCCGTGTCCTCCGATGCCCCGCACCGTGATCGTGACGGTATCCGTATTCGCCGTGACGAATCCCTCGGTGATCGCGACCGTGCCGGCGGAGCGACCCGCGCTGTCGTGCAGCGCGAGGGCGAAATCAGGCTTGGGAAATTTGTGATAAAGTCCGGCTGCAAGCATGGCTCGAGCGCCGATCACACGCTCCTCAGCGGGTTGGGCAATCAGCACGAGCGTGCCGGACCAACCATCGCGCAACGCAGCCAGCGTGCGTGCGGTCCCGGCAAATACAGCCATGTGGATGTCGTGGCCGCAGGCTTGCATCACCGGCACCTCGCGGCCCACGAGATCCTTCGTCCGCACCGTGCTCGCGTACGGCAGGCCGGTCTCCTCCAGCACGGGCAACCCATCCATGTCCGTACGGATGAGGAGCACGGGGCCGAGGCCGTTTTTCAATACCCCGACGACGCCATAGCCGCCGAATTTCTCCGTGACTTCGAAACCCGCCGCGCGCAACTCGCCGGCGACTTTAACCGATGTCCGCTCCTCCATGAGCGACAACTCAGGGTGCGCGTGCAGGTCTTTGTAAAAGGCGTCGAGTCGCGGGTAGTCCGCGGCGACTTTAGCCGCGACAGCGTCCTTGAGTGAGATCCCTGCAGCGAAAACCGGCACCGTGAGCAGAGCGAACGCGGCGACAAGGTGAAACTTCATTTTTGTTCTGGTTTAAAGTGCAGGCCGTTGGGCATGGGGTCCGTTCATAGTCTAAGAAAGAAACTCTTGGGCGCGGGCAACCGATAGGCCGGGGAATGCCGGCTGCGAACCCGCCCGCCCGCACCCCGGCCTCCCAAACCGAGCGACGTACCGAGCCTACGCCTTCGGCTGATTGCTGCTGCGATGGATCCAGCGATACGCCTTCACTGAATTCCGCCAGTAAAACTTCTCCGCGATCGCCGCCCCCTTGGCATCGAAATACTCCCGCACCACCGTCAAAGCTTCGCGATAATGCCCCCAGCGGTCGCTGTGCGGCCAGTCGCTGCCGTAGACCACTCGATCTTCGCCAAAGATACCGAACAATTGATCCAGACGCGGCTTATAGAACTTCGTGTCTTTGGGAATCCTCCCGTCTACGGTCCGGAGCACGCCGGAGACTTTTAGGTAAACGTCCGGACGTGTGGCCAGAGATCGAAGGTCTTTTTCGATGGCCGGATTCAAGTCGAGCCGCGGCAAGTGGTCCAGGACCATGCGCAGGCTGGGCACGCGATCTTTCAGTCGCAAAAGGTCCCCAATCAACTCCTGCGTGGGATTGGCAGAATCCAGCGTCATATTGGCATCCGCCAGTCGTTTCACACCGTCAATGAATTTCGGATCCTGAGATTTCTGGTGGAAGTCACGATCCCAGATATTGCCATAGCGAATGCCCAGAAACAGGGGGTTCTTCCGGAACCGCTCCAGGTGCTTCGGAAAGTCGGCGTGGTCCGGCTCCAAGTCGCCAATGGTGCCAACCATGATGTCGTCTTTCGCCATGACATCGAGCACCCACTGATTGTCTTCCAGCCAGGGGCTACATTCGAGTTCGATGGCACCCACGACGTTGAGTCCCTGGGTCACCTCGCGGAAGCGGGCCGGCAGAGCGGTCTTATACAGCACCGCTTCTTCCTTGGGTGGCCAGGGAATTCCCTGCGGCCGGTTGATGTCGAACAGGTGAATGTGGGTATCGATGATCGGGATCGGCCCGGTGGCAGCTTGCCCAGGGGTGCTCATCATCGTTGCAGTGGCGGCCGTGGTGGCGGCGGTGATGAATGTTCTGCGGTCCATAAGGTGGATAAGTCGGTTGGAAGTAGATTGCGTGACAGCCTACCGAAAGTCACGGACCTGTCGAGCTCAACAAGCGCGAACGCGAAAGAACGGGCGCATCCCGAAAGAACGCTTGGCCGATCGTCACCGGACGCGTAGAATCTCCCTTGATGAACCCGTTATCCAGTGAGCCTCGCCGGGGGGAGTGCAACGGCTTCGCACGACGCGCGGCGGCCGTTGGGCTCGCGGTATTGGCCATCGTTGGGTCCCGGGTCGCCCACGCGGAAATTTCCCCAAACGCGCTCGCCTTTTTTGAATCAAAAGTCCGCCCGTTGCTCATCGAGCGTTGCAACGAATGTCACGGCGAGAAAAAACAGAAGGGCGGTTTACGGCTCGACTCCAAAGAAGGCTGGCAAAAGGGCGGTGACACCGGTCCCGCGCTCGTACCCGGGAGGCCTGACGAAAGCCTCCTCATCCAAGCCGTGCGGCGTCAGAATCCTGACCTGCAAATGCCGCCGAAAGCAAAGCTCGCGGAGAGCGAAATCGAAACGCTGGTCCAGTGGGTGAAAATGGGTGGCCCCGATCCGCGAGATACGGTGCCCGTCAAGAGCACCGCGAGACGATCGCTGGAGGAAGAGCGCAAACACTGGGCGTACCAGCCCATCGCCCAACCGAATCCGCCTCCGGTCAAGAATTCTGAGTGGCCGCGCGGTGCGATTGACCGTTTCATTCTGGCGCAATTGGAAGCCGACCAACTGGCACCCGTGGCGGATGCCGACCGGCATACCTGGCTTCGGCGGGTGACCTTCGATTTGACCGGCCTTCCGCCGACGGCAGAGGAGATTGCGGCGTTCGTCCGTGATTCTTCCCCGCTGGCGCAGGAGCGCGTGGTCAACCGCCTGCTCTCGTCATTTGCATTCGGTGAACGGTGGGCTCGGCACTGGCTCGACCTGGTCGGGTACGCCGACCAATTGGGCACGGTGAACGACGTGCCCGCGACGCACGCTTGGCGTTATCGTGACTACGTCATCCGCGGCTTGAATGCCGACAAGCCTTTTGATCGATTCATTCGGGAGCAAGTCGCCGGCGATCTTCTGCCGGAGGACAAACCCGAGGTGCGGCAGGATGCGCTCACGGCAACGGGTTTTCTTTTGCTCGGAGAAATCCACATCGTCACAAGCGATAAACTCCAACTCCGGGCGGACATTGTGGATCACCAAATTCAGAAAGTTGGCATGGTGTTCCTCGGCCAGACACTGGGGTGCGTGCGCTGTCATGACCATAAGTTCGACCCCATCCAACTCGAGGACTACTATGGCCTCGCCGGGATCTTCGGCAGTTCGGAGTCCTCCTACGTAACCGAGCGCGGGGTGTGGAGTTCCATCCTCACGGCGGAACTTCCGGAAACACCCGCCCAACGCGTTGACCGCGAGCGTGCCTTGCGTGCGCACTCTGAGGTGATCACGAAAGTCAAAGCCGAGCGGGCGGAGCTCGCGAAGCATTTGGACGAGATTAATCAGCAACTTACCCAAGCGACGAAGCCGGCGGACTCGGCCGAGCCGCGCATCGCGGCCAAGGGAACCAATCCAGTCCCCACCCCCGCCGCAACCACCGCTGACCAGGACGCCGCAGCCGTCGCACTGAAGGCGCGCAAAGCTGAACTGGACAAGAAGCTCTCCGGACTCGACACGAGACTGCTGCACCTCGCCTACATCGAACCGAAGGCGGCGTTCGCCTACTCCGTCCATGACTCGGCCAAGCCGGCGGACGGGCCCGTGACCATCCGTGGCAATGTGCATGCACCGGGCGACATCGTGCCGCGCGGGTTCGTCCGCGTCGTGAGCCCGGCGCCATGGCTTCCGATTCCTCCAAAAACCAGCGGACGTGCGCAACTGGCCGAGTGGCTCGCGAGCCCCGCCAACCCGCTGCCCGCGCGCGTCACGGTAAATCGCATCTGGCAGAAGCTTTTCGCCGAGGGTCTTGTCCGCTCGGTCGACTACTTCGGCACGAGCGGCGAGCGGCCCACTCACCCCGAGCTCCTGGATTGGCTTGCCAGCGAATTCATCCGCAACGGTTGGTCACAGAAAAAACTGATCCGCGAAATCGTCCTCAGCCGAGCCTATGGCATGAGCAGCGCGCATGACCCTGCCGCAATCGCCCGCGATCCGGACAATCGGCTGCTGTGGCGCATGAACCGCCGCCGTCTCGATGCCGAGGCGTTGCGCGACGCGGTTCTCGCCATCAGCGGCGAACTGCAATCGTGCGCGGGAGGGCCAGCGCTGGCGTTGCATCTCCCCGAGAATATCGGCGGCCTCGACCCGAAGGATGTGAATCCCGTTAGTTTCAAGACGAGCAAGTTCCCCGACGAGCAGCAGCACCTGCGTACGATTTATCTGCCGGTGGTCCGCTCGCGCGCCCAGCCTGGCCCCGCTGAACTCCGCAACCTCTTCGACTTTGTGCCCCCGACGGAAATGACCGGCCAGCGCCCAGCCACGAGCGTCGCCACGCAGGCCCTGTTCCTCATGAACAGCGAGTTTATCAAGTCGCACGCGGGCAAGCTCGCCCACTGGCTTTTCAAGCAGGAGCCCACCCATGACCGAGAACGGTTGGAGACGCTGTATCTCCGCGCCTTGAACCGTCCCGTCACTGATCCAGAAGCGGATGCCGCCGTGCGGTTTCTCGGCGCATCGACCGATGCGGACGGAGAGAACCAGCGGGCCGCCTGGGCTGCCTATTGCCATGCCATACTATCTTCAAATGGATTTCTTTTTCGCCTATGAAAACACCCCCGTTCGCCCTGAACACCGCCCTGTCTTCTCGCCGGCAATTTCTGCGCACAAGCGCCTGCGGCTTCGGTTCCGTTGCGTTGCATGCCTTGTTGACCGAGCGTGCGCTCGGCGATGCAAATCCCTTCACACCCCGCGCGCCCCATTTCGCCGCGCGGGCCAAACGCGTGATCTTCCTCTTCATGGCTGGCGGGCCGTCGCAGCACGACCTGTTTGACTACAAGCCGCGGCTCAAAGCCGAAGAAGGAAAGAAACCGAACTTTCCGACGGACGGTCACGACGTGACCGTCGGTCTCGCAAACTCCATGTCGCTGGGGCCAATGTCCCCCTTCGCGCCCCGTGGAAAATCGGGTATGATCATGTCCGATTTGTTGCCCCACCTGGCGACAGTCGCCGACGAAATCTGCCTGTTGCGCGGGATGAACGCAGACAATCGCTCACACGATCAGGCCTCGCTGCAAATGAACACGGGCGCATTTCTCTCATTGCGACCCTCGCTGGGGGCCTGGGTCAGCTACGGCCTCGGGACCGAAAACCAAAACCTCCCGAGCTTCATCACGATCAATGCCCCCGGTGACGTCCGGAATCACGGCTCGGCGTTTCTCCCGGCAATCCATCAAGGAACGAGAGTCAACGCGAAGCCCAGCGGTCCGAACGATTTGCCAATCCAGTATCTCAGCGACCCCGCATCGCCCGAAACCGAGCAACGTCGCCGGCTCGACCTGCTTCAAGCGATGAACCGCGGACTCCTCCAACGAATCGGGGGTGACTCCCAGATGGAAGGGGTCATAGAATCTTTCGAGCTTGCCTTCCGGATGCAAGCCGAGACGCCCAAGTTGGTCGATCTCACCCGGGAATCCCAGGCGACGCTGGATCTGTACGGGGTGGGCAAGGAACCGACCGACAAAAACGCCCGCGCGTGCCTGCTGGCCCGACGGTTCGCTGAGGCGGGCGTGCGATTCATCCAGGTCACCATGGATGGCTGGGATCATCACGGCAATCTCCGCGACGGGCTGCCGAAAATGTGCGCTCAAACCGACCAGCCCACGGTGGCGCTGGTCGCGGATCTCAAGCGACTTGGCATGCTGGAAGACACGCTCGTCGTCTGGAGCGGCGAGTTCGGCCGCACGCCGTGGAGCCAGGATCTCAGCGGAACGCAACCGCTGGAGAAGCACGGACGCGAGCACCAGCCGGAAAGCTTTTGCGCGTGGATGGCCGGCGCAGGAGTTCGCGGCGGTCTGACCTTCGGCACGACGGACGACTACGGTTACCGTGTCGTGCAGGACGGCGTGCACTTGCACGACCTCCATGCGACGATTCTCCACCTTCTGGGATTCGACCACGAGAGGCTCACCTTCCGCTATGCGGGCCGCGACCATCGACTGACCGATGTGTTTGGCAACGTGGTGAAGGGGATCCTTGCGTGATGCACCGCCCGCGCTTCGCGCGGCCTGGAATTTGGCCATTCTGGGACAGTATCTTCGAACTTGCATTGCCTCGGACAGCTTTAGGGTCAAACCTGCTGTTCGGCCGGGCCAATCTCCACGTTCAACATGAGCGCCGGGTTTTCATTCGTGTCCTTCGTGTGATTCGTGGGCACGCCCGCACTTTCTTTTCCCACGAATCACACCAATCACACGAATGCCTGAGCCGATTGACGCTGGAGTTCTTCGAGGTCCCGAGGCCGAACGAGGCTGCTCCAGTGAACGCGCCGGTTGCGTCGTGGTTCCATGCTGGATGCCCTCGGCGGCGCGTCACTGAGCAGCGGCGTTAGGCCACTCCGCGCGCATGAACCGAATCGCCACCATTTTACTTTTGGATCTGACAGACAGACTTCCTGACGGGCTGTGCCAAGCCGGAGGTGAATGGCCATTCTGGGACAGTATCTTCGAACTTGCATTGCCTCGGACAGCTTTCGGGTCAAACCTGCTGTTCGGCCGGGCCAATCTCCACGTTCAACATGAGCGCCGGGTTTTCATTCGTGTCATTCGTGTGATTCGTGGGCACGCCCGAACTTTCATTTGCCCACGAATCACACCAATCACACGAATGCCTGAGCCGATTGATGCTGGTGTTCTTCGAGGTCCCGAGGCCGAACGAGGCTGCTCCAGTGAACGCGCCGGTTGCGTCGTGGTTCCATGCTGGATGCCCTCGGCGGCGCATCACTGTGCAGCAGCGTTAGGCGTTTCCGCGCACCACTCGTGAGAGCCACACGCAAACCGAAACAGGGGCCGAAGCGCGACTTGCTTGTCGGCACTTGGCTGAACGGCAGTGAGTATGCGAGCGAGGTTGAGTTCACCATCACTCGTTCCGACGACTCGTATGCCATTCAGCTTCGCGACGGCTACGATGGAGAGGAGTCAGAGGTTTTCGACACCGCTTGGGATGGCGAGGTCTTGTCGTTCGCCACACATTGGAAGTCCACCGGGCGGTTTGCGCGTTATCGTCTCTCGCTCACGTCCACCAATCGCCTCGATGTCACCTACACCTACACCGACAATGAGATGTATCACCGCCAGCGCACCAAACACCCAGGCGGAATAGGTCGAGCGGAGAGAGGCTGATTTCGGGCAAGAATGTGACCGCTTGACTTATTTCGCAGTTGGAGGAAGCCGCGGTGGAGGCCGCAGCCCTATAGGTAAACTGCCTCACGCCGGATATCCGAAGGAAACGGCCTTATGTCACCGTTCCAAAAGGTAGGGTTAACACCCCATAGCATCGGATCGGGGAAGAGCGTACCATCCCGACCCCATCAATGCGCTTTCAAAACTGGATGCCCGGACAGATCGGTTCGCGGCAAGGCACGGGCGATCCGCCACTGCGTGCCGAGTTGTTCAGTGTCGACCAATTGGCACGGCATGCCAAAACCCTCGCCGCCAATCATGTAGTCGTCGCCGGACAAGGTTCCAACCGTCTGCTGGCGTGTTTGGACCGAAACGAGGCGGTGCTTAGAGCCTTCAATCGCACGACTCTCGCCATCGACCAAAGCCGACGGGTCACTCCCGCCGCCGAATGGCTGCTGGATAACTTCTACCTGATTGAAGAGCAGATTCAAATCGCCAGGCGGCACCTACCTAAGGGCTACAGCCGGGAGTTGCCTCGCCTGTCGAGCTCACCCTCCGCCGGACTCCCCCGCGTTTACGACATCGTGCTCGAATTGGTCTCGCACGTGGATGCACAAATTGATGCCGGTCCGCTCAGTGCATTCATCGCCGCCTACCAGACGGTGGTTTCCCTAAAACTAGGCGAACTTTGGGCCATTCCAATTATGTTGCGTCTGGGGCTGATTGAGAATCTCCAGCGCGTCACCACCCGACTGATCATTGCCCGGGAGCATTGCGATCTTGCCCACTCCTGGGTGGATCGTTTGCAGGACATGGCGGAACGGGATGCGTCCCATCTGGTTGTTGTGGTGGCAGATATGGCGAAATCAGACATTCCCATCTCGAGCTCATTCGTGGCGGCATTTTGCCAGCGTTTATCGCGACAAAGTCCGGTGCTGCATCTCGCCCGCACCTGGCTCGAACAACGGCTCGTTGCGCAGGGGCTGTCGATCGAACAGCTTGTCCAATTGGAGAGCCAAAATCAGGCGGCCGACCAGGTATCCGTCAGCCACAGCATCACCAGTCTTCGTTTCTTGAGCGCCATGGACTGGAAGGGGTTCGTGGAGACCCTTACTCTGGTCGAGCAAACATTACGCACGGATCCCGCCGACGTTTACGGGGCAATGGACTTTGCGACCCGCGATCGCTATCGCCACGCGGTGGAGTCGTTCGCCCGGCACAGCGAGCTCCCGGAAGCGGTCGTCGCGCAGCGTGCAATCGAACTGGCCGCCGACAGTGTCCGGCAAAAGGGGTCCGGAGACCGGACCGCCCACGTCGGCTTTTTTCTGATCGATAAAGGCCATTCCGTGCTTGGGCGCATCACGAAGGGCCGATGGCCCTGGCGGACGATTATCGAGCGGAGCATCCGACGTTGTCCGCTGACGTTTTATGCGGGGGGAATTGGGGTGCTCATCCTATTCGCGACGCTCGAGTTTTTACAGCAGGCCACCCGGTTTGAAGTGCAGGGATGGAGACTTATTTTCTTCACCCTTGTCTTCCTCCTTGCTGCCAGTCAGATGGCGGTGGCGTTGATCAACTGGCTGGCCACGCTGCTGGTGAAACCGCGTCTACTGCCCCGCCTGGATTATTCCTCCGGCATCGCCTCCGAGTGCCGCACGATGGTGGTCGTTCCCACCATGCTAACCAGCCTGGAGGGTGTCGATCGCTTGATCGAAACGTTGGAGATCCACCATCTCGCGAATCGAGACCGGTACTTACACTTCGCCTTGTTAACCGATTTCCGCGACGCGGCGCAGGAAGTTTTACCCGAAGATGACGGGCTCCTTCAGCGGGCGCAGGCTGGCGTCGAAATGCTAAACCGCAAGTACTCCACCGACGCTCAAAACTTATTCTTTCTGCTCCACCGACCGCGCCGTTGGAACGTCGGAGAAGGCATCTGGATGGGCTTCGAACGCAAACGGGGAAAGTTGACGGAGCTCAACGCCCTCCTGCGCGGCGGTGCTCGCGAATGCTTCTCCAAGATAGTCGGAAACACGGCGGTCTTACCATCTGTCAAGTACGTCATCACACTCGACACCGACACGCAACTGCCGCGCGATGCCGCTCGTCAGCTCGTCGGGACAATGGCGCATCCATTAAACCGCCCGGTGTTCGATGCCGTGCGCGGGATTGTCAACGAAGGCTACAGCATCCTGCAGCCGCGCGTGGGCGTCAGTCTCCCGAGCGCCCGGCGATCCTGGTTCGTTCGTCTTTTTTCCGGCGACGTGGGCATTGATCCGTACACGCGAGAGGTTTCCGATGTGTATCAGGATGTTTTTCAGGAAGGCTCGTTTATTGGAAAGGGTATTTACGATGTGGATGCCTTCCAGCGAGCCATGAACGGACGCTTCCCTGAGAACACCATTCTCAGCCACGATTTGCTGGAAGCGTGTCTTGCCCGTTCCGCCCTTGTCAGCGACGTGGAGTTCTATGAAGAACATCCGTCCCGCTATAACGTGGACATTGATCGGCGCCACCGGTGGATTCGTGGCGACTGGCAGATTACGCAGTGGCTCCTTCCGCGGGTTCCCGGCGCCGACGCCCGTCGTATCGCCAATCCGATATCCCTGCTGTCTCAGTGGAAGATCTTCGACAATCTGAGGCGAAGTCTCGTTCCCGTTGCGCTGATGCTCCTAATTCTTGGCAATTGGGTCCTCTATCCCGAACTCGGCGGCCCGGGATTGCTGCTGGTCCTTATCCTCATCACGTTGCCCGGATTGTTGGCGACGATGGCGAATGCACTCCGCAAGCAGGCTGATTTGTCGTGGGCGATGCATCTTCGGGGAGTGGCCGGGGCGAGCGGACGCCAGTTGGGCCAGATCTCTCTCACGGTGGCGTTTCTGCCGTACGACGCCTTTATAAGCCTCGACGCAATCGGACGGACGCTGCAGCGCTTGCTGGTCACGCACAAGCGACTCCTTGAATGGCATACTTCGGGTGATTCCGAACGAAAGACACGCGCAGATCTCACCGGTTTTTATTCCAGCATGTGGATTGCCCCGGTTGTCGCACTGACGAGTGGAGTGTGGTTAATTTGGCGGGAGCCGACTCAATTGCCTCTGGCTCTCCCGATTCTTGGCATTTGGCTGATGGCACCCTGGATTGCCTGGTGGATCAGCCAGCCCATTGATTCCACGACTCCGGATTTGACAGCGGCACAATTGGCCTTCTTGCGGCGCACCGCCCGCACAACATGGTACTTCTTCGAAAGCTTTGTCACCGCGATCGAAAATTGGCTGCCGCCGGATAATTTTCAGGAAGTTCCTTCCCCGACAATCGCGTCGCGCACCTCGCCCACGAACATAGGCCTCGCGATGCTTGCCAATTTGGCCGCCCATGATTTTGGCTATCTTTCTACAGGCAACTTGATTCGACGCACTCAGAACACCCTTGCCACGATGCAGCAACTCGATCGACATCGCGGCCACTTTTACAATTGGTACGAGACGCGCACACTCCAGCCGCTTCTCCCTCTTTACATATCAAGTGTGGACAGCGGCAATCTAGCGGGACATTTGCTGACGCTCAGCTCGGGACTCCGGGAGCAGAGCGATCAAGCCACATTCACGCCACAGATCTTTTCCGGTCTACTCGACACGGTACGCATTCTCCGAGATGCAGCGCGGGACAAAGCACCACTGGAGGCACTCGAAGCCAAGTTGAAGCAGGCACCTTCGAATCTCCGCGCGGCATATAACTTATTGGCTGAGGCGACAGGCCAGGCGACCGCGATGGCTGCTTCGTTGGCGAAGGAAGGGGAAGACTTCAAAGCATGGGCGCCCACTTTCAGAGACAATTGCAGGGACCAGTTGGAGGACATGCTGCTCCTCGCGCCGTGGCTGTCCTTGGCAACCCCAAAGCATGGCGAACGAAGTGAAGTAATTCTCACCCACCTCGATCGGGCACCGCGCTTACGAGAAATGTCCACGTTTGTTCAATCCGCCTGCGCATTGATCGAAACTACATTGCACGACTTCCCGGTGACCTCGCCTCAATCCCAAAACGAAAAACAACTGTTTCTTACGAACCTCGCGCGCCGCCTGCGTGAGGCCGACGATCAGGCCCGTCAACGCTTGCTCACATTGGAATCCATTGCCAGACAATGTGAGGAGTTGGCCGCGATGGATTTCACCTTTTTGTTCGATTCCGACCGGGACCTGTTTTGCATCGGAGTCAATGTCACCGAACGCCGGCACGACACGAGCTTCTATGACTTATTAGCCTCGGAGGCGCGCCTCTGCAGCTATGTCGCGATCGCGTTAGGGCAGGTTCCGCAAGACCACTGGTTCTCGATGGGCCGCCTACTCGTCGCTTCGCGCGGTGACCCGATACTGGTTTCATGGAGCGGATCGATGTTTGAATACCTTATGCCGCTTCTTGTCATGCCCAACTATGAAAACACCTTGCTCGATCATACGTGCCAGGCAGCGGTGCACCAACAAAGCGAGTACGGGACATTGCGAGGCGTGCCATGGGGTATTTCCGAATCCGGTTACAATCGCACTGACATTCACCTGAACTACCAGTACCGCGCGTTCGGCGTGCCGGGCCTGGGCCTAAAACGGGGGTTAGCCGATGACTTGGTGATCGCGCCGTACGCCAGCGCATTGGCACTCATGGTGGCACCCGTCGCCGCGTGTGAAAACCTGCAGCGGCTGGCGAAAGAGGGCCGCTTTGGCACGTACGGATTCTATGAAGCGGTGGATTACACGCCCTCGCGTCTGCCGCCGGGCGAAACCAGCGCCACGATCCAATCCTTCATGGCGCATCATCAAGGGATGAGCTTGCTCGCGCTGGTGAACCTGCTGCGAGACTACCCCATGCAACGGCGGTTCATGGCTTGCCCCGTGCTCAAAGCGACGGAGTTGCTGTTGCAGGAGCGTGTACCGAAGGCCGCCGCAAGCGTGCTTGCCGAAGATTTAAAATTGAACGAATCGCGAATGCTCACCGGAAATGGCGAAGCCGTCATGCGGGTATCTACCAATCCCTCGCCACCGGCACCGGAGCTCCATCTATTGTCCAATGGCCGCTATCACGTCGTCATCACCAGTGCCGGCGGCGGTTATAGCCGCTGGCGCGATCTCTCGGTCACCCGCTGGCGTGAAGATGCCACCCGCGATGGCTGGGGAATGTTTGTCTATTTGCGCGATCTGGCCACCGGAGATTTCTGGTCCACCGCCTATCAGCCCACGTTGCGCACAACAAAGGGCTACGAAGCCATCTTCACTCAGGCGCGCGCCGAGTTTCGGCAACGTCATGCCAGCCTCGATGTCCATACCGAGATAAGCGTGTCTCCGGAAGACGATGTGGAGCTGCGGCGCATCACGATTACCAATCGGTCCGCCGTGGGCCGCTCCATTGAACTGACCACGTACGCGGAGATTGTTCTCGCGACTCCAGCCGCGGACGCAGCCCATCCCGCGTTCAGCAATCTCTTCGTGCAGACGGAGTTTTCGCGACATTCCTCGTCAATTCTCGGCACACGTCGTGCCCGATCCCCCGAAGAGAAGCCGCCGTGGCTGCTACATCTGATGGTGGCGCAAGGGGGCGAGCCGGGAACGATCTCCTGCGAGACGGATCGCTCAAAGTTTGTGGGTCGCGGCGAATCCCTGGCCAACCCGGCCGCGATGCAGTCTGCCTCGCCCTTATCCAATACCGTCGGTTCCGTGCTCGATCCCATCATTTCGCTGCGGCGCACCATTTCATTGCGACCGCACGAGGCCGCCGTCATTGTCCTAATCCTTGGCGTCACCGAAAGTCGGAACGCCGCGGTGGCACTGGTGGAGAAGTATCAAAGCCCTCGCATGGTTGACCGCGCCTTCGATCTGGCGTGGACACACAACCAGGTGACCTTGCACCAACTGAACGCCACCGAGGGGGAGGCTCAACTCTATGGACGCCTCGCGAGCGCCTTGATTTACGTCGACCCCGCCCGGCGAGCCAGCTCCGCCATCCTGCTCAACAACCGACGCGGACAGAGCGCTCTCTGGAGCTACGGTATCTCCGGCGATGCGCCGATCGTTCTGCTCCGCATCAGCGACACGGAAAAGATCGAGATCGTTCGCCAACTAATCCGGGCGCATTCCTACTGGCGCGTGAAGGGAGTGACCGTTGATCTTGTGATCGTGCACGAGGATGTTTCGGTTTACCGCCAAGCCCTTCACGATCAGATTACCAGTCTAATTTCTTCCGGCATTGAAGCGCAAATGCTCGACAAACCGGGTGGCATTTTTGTTCGCCGCCTCGAACAAATTCCAAATGATGATCGCGTGCTACTGCAAGCGGCTGCCCGAATTGTCATCGACGATGAGAAGGGAACACTGGCAGAGCAGCTCGATCATCGAAGGGTCCTGGAGCCCTTAATTCCCGACCTGATTCCCACTCGTTCGCCTCCCGCTGATTTGCCGATGCCAAGTCCTCAACGCGAGTTGCTGTTTCCCAATGGCCTCGGCGGGTTTGCCCGTAGTGGAAATGAATATATTATCACGCTTCTGCCCGGCCAGATGACGCCGGCACCATGGATCAATGTCGTGGCAAATCCTTATTTTGGAACGGTTGTTTCAGAAAGCGGCTCTGCCTATACATGGGTTGAAAACTCCCACGCATTTCGATTGACCCCATGGAGCAATGATCCCGTTCAGGACAGCACCGGAGAGGCGTTCTATATTCGTGATGAGCAGACCGGGCAGTTTTGGTCGCCCACGCCGTTGCCCTCCCGCGGCACCACCCCCTATGTTATTCGTCACGGATTCGGTTACACCGTGTTTGAGCATACAGAAAATGGAATTGCCTCCGAATTGTGGGTCTATGTGGCGATGGACGCCCCGGTGAAATTCACGGTTTTGAAATTGCGCAACATTTCCCGACATTCACGCCGCCTGTCTGTCACCGGCTACTGGGAATGGGTACTGGGCGACTTAAGGCATAAAAGCCTGCTGCATGTGCACACCGAGGTGGACCTTAAGACCGGCGCGTTGCTTGCCCGCAATCACTACAACACCGAATTCCCCGATCGCACCGTGTTCATTGACGTGAACGATGCCACCCGCTCTCTCACCGGAGATCGGAAGGAGTTCATTGGACGAAATGGGAACCTGTCGCAGCCGGCGGCGCTGAAGCGCACCCGCCTCTCGGGCAAGGTTGGCGCGGGCCTGGATCCGTGCGGCGCGGTGCAAGTCTCCTTCCATTTGCTCCCTGGCCAGGAACGCGAACTCAGCTTTCGCCTTGGCGTGGGCCGCAGCCCCGCCGAGGTACAAACTCTGATCCGACGCTATCGCCGGGCCGACGCCGGGGCAATGGCCCTGGACGGAGTTCGGGAATATTGGGGGCGCACTTTGGGTGCAGTGAACGTGGAGACGCCCGATCCCGCGGTGAATATCATGGCCAACGGCTGGCTGTTGTATCAAACCTTGAGCGGCCGGCTCTGGGGTCGGACGGGGTTTTATCAATCCGGAGGCGCTTATGGGTTTCGCGACCAGCTACAGGATGTCATGGCGCTGGTGCATACCGAGCCAGCGCTCACGCGCGAGCATTTGCTCCGCGCTGCCGCGCACCAATTCCGGGAAGGGGACGTGCAACATTGGTGGCATCCACCGGCGGGTCGCGGAGTGCGGACCCATTTTTCCGATGATTATCTGTGGTTGCCGTACGTGACTTGCCGTTACGTCTCGTGTGTCGGGGACACCGGAGTGCTCGACGAAATGGTTCCCTTCCTGGAAGGCCGTCCCGTCAAGCCGGACGAGGAGGCTTACTACGACTTGCCGAATCGCACCGAGGAATCGGCCACACTCTACCAACATTGCGTGCGGGCCATTGAGCGTGGACTTCAATTTGGCGAACATGGTTTGCCGCTCATGGGATGCGGCGATTGGAATGACGGCATGAACAAGGTTGGAAAAGATGGACGCGGGGAGAGCGTGTGGCTGGCATTCTTCCTTTACGACGTGCTCAGCCAGTTTGCCACACTCGCACGCTCGCGCCAGGACACCCTCGTTGCCGACCGTTGCGCCACGCAGGCCAAGCAATTGCAGCAGAATATCGAACAACATGGATGGGATGGCCAATGGTACCGCCGCGCCTACTTCGATAACGGAGAGCCCCTCGGGTCCCAGACTAACCAGGAATGCCAGATCGATTCCCTGCCGCAAAGCTGGTCGGTGATCAGCGGCGCCGGCGATTCGCTGCGTTCCCGTCAGGCAATGGCCGCCGTCGACCAACGCCTCATTCGCCGAAATGCCCGGCTCATCCAGTTGTTCGATCCGCCGTTCGACAAGTCGACTCTCAATCCCGGTTACATCAAGGGCTACATTCCGGGTGTCCGAGAAAACGGCGGACAATACACCCACGCCGCAATTTGGACCACCATGGCATTTGCTCTCATGGGAGACCACGACCGGGCCTGGGAGCTGTTTGCCCTGCTTAATCCCATCCATCACGGGGGAACTCCCAAACAGATTGCCACCTACAAAGTGGAACCGTATGTCGTTGCCGCGGACGTCTATGCCGTGGCTCCGCACACAGGACGGGGCGGATGGACGTGGTATACCGGAGCTGCCGGATGGATGTATCGGCTGCTCATCGAGACGCTTCTAGGCGTAAACCTCGCAGGCGATCAACTTCAGTTGACACCCCGGCTTCCAAAACGGTGGACGACCTACAAACTTCACTACCGTTTTAGACAAGCCGTTTATCACATCACCATCACTCGACTCGCCGCGGGTTCGGCTGACAGGCCTCACGTAGTTCTCGACGGCAAGCAACTGGCTTCGAATTCGATTCCCTTGGTGGATGATCGACGTGAGCATTTTGTTGAAATGACGATCAAGAGCCCAGTAAGTCCCCTTGACGCCGAGACCGATCCTATACCGACGGCTTGATGTCCTCAATCTTCCACCCCAAAGCCCACTTTGATGGTGACCTGCCAGTGATGCACCGTCCCCTTACTGATATTGCCCCGCGTCTCGATCACTTGGAACCAGCTCAGATTCTTGACGGTTTTGTGCGCGCGCTTAATTGCCTTGTCAACGGCGTCTTCGACGGAAGTCGTCGAGGTACCGGTGAGTTCTATGAGTTTGTAGACGGGATCTTTCATGTTTGATTTCAATCGTTGCGGTTAGGTCGTCGACTTCTTGTTCGATTCTGCTTACTTGGCTGCAACATTCGTTCCGCTGGTCGGGTTCTTGGGGAGCGGCACGTCAATCCCCAGTGCAGCGCACAAATCAATTTCATGCTCTTGCTCTTGCACGATGATGGCGCGCAACGTCCCACTCAATGCATATTCCCCCATCGCCTCCGCCTGGCGGATGCGCTCTCGATAGCGTCCCACCGTCACCCGTTCGTTCTGCAGGTCCGCCTTCAACAACTCGACGGGGTCATTTGACGTGATCACTGGCTTGGGGATGACTCCGGGCATGCCGCCCAGATAATCAATCTGTTTGGCAATCTTGATGGCGTGCTGCAGTTCTTCACCGGCATGCATTTAGTCGTACTCACCCTCTGCAAATAGAAGTTCATTATTCACTAGCTTAGCCCATTGTTGTTTCAACTTGCCAATGGCGATTTTCCAGTCTGTTCTGATTTTGTGTGCGATCACATTCATTCGAGTGTATTGGCGTTCCGCTCCCATTCATCGGCAACCGGATGGCGGCCAGGCTCTCCGTGCCATTCTAGACTCCACAATCTATGGTTGATTAATTGCGGCGGTGGCGTTTCCTTTACATAGAGTGCCACATTACGCGATGAGCCGACGCCCATCCATGGGGTGTTTACCCCACGCAGGCTTTCATCAAGCCAGCGCTGACCGTTACTCAAGCGATTGCTCAAGGAGGGAAATCAATCCCGCTCGAAGTCGATAAAGCCACGCTCGACGTCGATGCGAACCAGCTTGACGCGGACCCGATCACCGACGTCGAGGCCTTTGAACCCTCTATCAAGCCGGCCTTCGGTTGGGGGCTGGAAGATTCGGACCCAGGTGCCTTTGTCCGATGCGCCAGTGACAATCGCGTCGAATGAATTCCCGATTCTGCCCGACAATAGGAGTGCGGCCGCAGATTTTCGAACCTGGCGCTCAACCTTGGTTGCGGCATCTTCGCGCTCTGTGCAGTGCTTCGCGAGTACCATCAACTCTGGGATAGTATACGGGAGCGGCGCTCCGCCCATCGCCGCCTTCAGAGGTCGCTGGGTGAAGCGAGATAGGCCGCCGTCGCGCCGTTGGCCGCAATCATGAAATCTTCGATCAGCTGCTTAGGGCTCTGCACGGGCCGCGGCGTCCTCCGCTGTTCGTTTGCGCCAGATTTCAAGGAGCCCCGTGGTGATCGTCAGGGCCACGGGGCCAAGAATTAGACCGGAGGGGCCGAAAAGCATCAGTCCGCCGCCCACGGAAATGAACGCGAGGACGCTGTGCATTTGCAGCCGGTTACCCACCAGGATTGGATAGAGCACGTTGTCGATCCCGCCGACGACGATCCCGCCCCAACCGGCAAGAATCAGGGCTCTTCCCCAACTCCCCTCCAAGACCAGAAAAATGGCTGCTGGAATCCATACCACAAACGCGCCCAGCACCGGCACTACTGCCAGCAGACCCATCACCATCCCCCAGAGCAGCGGCGCTGGCAGCCCGAGCCACCAAAACATCAGTCCGCCCAAGCAGCCCTGCACAACAGCAACTGCCAGCGTCCCGTAGACAGTGGCGACAATGGCATCCGTGACCCGAACAAACAGCCCCTCCATTTCCACTTTGGTGAGGGGCGATAGAAACCGCACCGAATGGAGCGCTGCGCGATGGTCGCGCAGGAAGTAGAAAAGCAGATAAAGGGTCAGGCAAAAGCTGACCATCTGAATCACGGATCCCTTGACGATGGATCCAGCGGTTGACGTAAGCCACGTGGTGATGTCCCTGACCGTCCGTGGAAGATCCACTTTTCGTTCCAACCAGTCGGCAAGAGGCGCAATACGCGGCTGCGCTCCGATGGCGCGGCGCCACTCGCCGGATTCGACCCTCGTGTTAATGATTTCAGCACCTCTCGCCGACTCGATGAGGAGCCGCTGGCCCACGAACATCGCAGGCAACGCGACGATAAAGCCCACCACCAAGACGGTGACGGCGGCAGCCAAGGTGGAATTCTTCAGCCGCGACTCCATCCGGTGGTGGAACGGAGCGAACAAGATGGCGGATGCCATTGCCCAGACGAGGGATGGTAAAAACGGCAGGGCCAGTCGGTAACAGAGATAAATTCCAACGGCGGTGCCGGCGATAAAGAGCAGCGATTGGATGTGATTTCGGGAGCCCCAGTCGCTCTCGACTGGGGCAGCCGACTGAATCGGATCGCGCTCGGTAATCGGCATCGCGGAAACTTCTCGCTTCTATCGATCGCGAGGAACCTCTTCGCCTCGCCCGGGACTGGCCTTCTTCTCAGACTCGGGCCTTTGCGGCGAAGACTGAGGATTGCGAGTGTCCAGGATTGGCTGCGGACGGGGTATTGCCGATTTGGGCTGTACCTTGAGATCGGGTTTGGGTGTCCGCTGCGCCTTAGGCGGAGTCTGTTTTCTATCCAACTGTCGGGCTGGACTTGCAATGATGGGAGATTTAGGAAGCTGAATCCTGTCCGGCTCGACTGCCCTTCCTTGCTTTCGCGCTCCCGTGCCGATCGCCTTGGCTTCCACCGCTCGTCTCTGATCGCGAGACTTCTGAACCTCTTGGTTCCGTTGGGCAAACTTCTGCTTTTCTTCCTTAGCCACCGGCTGGAATCGCATGGGACTCTCCCTTCTTTTGGTCAGCTGATCCAGGGAGGTGGCGACCGGCAAGCGGTTCTGTTTGGACTCCGCCGCCGGACCCGATTGGATCTTCTGCTGGGCGGCCCAAGTCCCCGGCGGCCGTGACGTCTCATGATCGCGGCGGTCCCGGTACGACGCTTCGGCCCGGTGCTCCCACTCCCGGTCCGCACGGTGTTCCCAGCGTCGATGAGCATACACTGGGTCATAGTAGCCAGCCCGGTTCGATTGGAACGTGGCCGATGCGTAAAATCCACCCCGACCGTAGCTCGGGGCATAATAATCCCCAAAGTAGTAATGTTGGTAGCGCGGCCGCAGGAAGAGATGGTCCGTGAACACCCCCAGATTGATCACGATCGTCGGTGAATAATGGTAGCTGCGCCGTAAATGCACACCCGCATCAAAATAAACCGGCGCAAAAAGAACACCCCGTCGCTCAACTGGGTAATCCCAGAAGCCTCCCGCCATGATGTATCCGCGGGGAGTCCACACGTAATGGGG
Source organism: Akkermansia muciniphila (assembly GCA_945861565.1). Taxonomy (GTDB): domain Bacteria; phylum Verrucomicrobiota; class Verrucomicrobiia; order Limisphaerales; family UBA9464; genus SIBK01. Next base: position 14,589 of record CAMAUY010000053.1, on the reverse strand, counting down.
AGGAACCCAGTTCCAATCCGCCCGGCCGAGTGCCCAATACCCAGGACGCCATGCGTAGCGCCCCTGATACCAGATCCAACAACCCGGTATCCAATTGTAGTCGACGGAAGGCGCCGCGAGATTGGGGCCCGCTTCTACCGTCGCGGGTGGCGGCGGCAAATAGGTCGTCTCCCGTACTTTGGCGTCGGCCCAATACCCGGAAGTCCACTGATAGCCCTGCGCCACCTTCGCCCAGTAACCGGCCATCCAGGCGCGCCCAGGCGGCAGGACACGCCACGTGCCGCTGACCCAAAGGAAATCATTTCGCTCGTCATCCCAGGCCCAATAGCCAGGAATCCACGCGACATTGTTTCCCTCCGGCCTCTCTTCGGGAGGCACTTCTTCGATGAGGTCCGGCGGGGCCTTGTCCACCAGAACTCCGGGCTCGGGATTAAACGTCACAATACCGGCAAACGCCTCGTGCACCGGCCCCCGGGTGAGCACCTGGGCACTCGGCAAGTCGCTGCCGGGCGGTTGAGCTCGGCAAATCGAAGTGTTCCAACTGACACAAATCAGAGCGACTAATCCCGCGATTCGCCAACCTTTGGAAGCACGGCGAGCGGGGGGGCATTTTTCCTTCACTTGAGGGACTCCTATACATCTTCACATTCATCTCACTCGTTCGTTCAGGGCGATATCTTATCGCTGACCCACTGACGTGCCTGCTGGAAGCCGTCTTTCAGCTCGGCGTAGCCTTTTCTGACGGCTGCTTTGACGTCGTCCCAGGTCGATTCCGAGGCGTGCTTGGCCTCTTCCAATTGTTTCGTCAGTTTTTCTGTCTGATCACGCAATTTCTGGAGTTTCGGCTTGGCTTCAGCCTTGGCAGCGTCCGTTGATCTTTCAATTTTCGCGGCAAGCTGGTCCAGGTCTTGATTGATTTCGCGCAGCTGGCTCTGCATTTTTTCCGTGAACTCAGCCTTTTGCGCGAAGCTGTAGTCCTTCACGTCCTGCGCGACCTCTTTGGCTTCGGTTTTGATCGTATTCAACTGCTCGGCGGTGGATTTCTCCTCCGACGGTTTGCAGCCAACGGCGAAAGCAGCGACCGCGAGGGTCAGCAGGATTTGTTTCATGTGTTTCATGTGTTTCATGTGTTTGAGAGAATTACCTTTTTGCTCACAACTTGCCCAACAAGAGGAGGATAACGAGAATGATCAGGATGGTGCCAAGCCCGCCGCTTGGGCCGTATCCCCAACCTCGGCTGTGAGGCCAGCTCGGGAGTGCGCCTAGCAGCAAGAGAACGACGACAATCAGCAGTATAGTTCCAACCGACATAATGTATCTTTCTAGCTGTCGAGCCGACTCGCTGACAATGCCCCTTGCACTGCCTCCTCGTTTACCACTTTGGACGAGTCGTTTGCTCTTCAACCTCTGAAAGTAAAACCCAATTCTCGGGCAAATACCATGGGGTATTCACCCCAGCCGATCCGCGAGGACGGCGGCCGATCATCACGCCGGCGGGCATCGTCCAAAGCGAGGTCAGCGTCACCGCCAGAACGACGCGCGGGAAGGTTGCCACCGTGCTCTGAAAAAGGCTTTCGAAGCGTGATTGGTTTGATGGCTTGATCTGCAGGCGCAAGTCCGCCTCTTTTGTTGCCCACGCGCTGCACACTGCACCACCTCGATCACCATCAACAAAATATTTCCAGCCTCCGCAAGTCCTTCCTCATCGCGATGAATCTCTCGGCGATTGAAACGTCTTTGACCGCGGTCGGTTCAGATTTGAGGGCTCAAGCGGCGGACGACTCGGGGACGGGTTCGTCTCATTCACGTATTTGCGTACGAGCCAGTGACGTTGCATCCCTTCAACCAATCGCGAACTCCCCCGTCTATTTTCAGGACTCCCAGTTCCGTTGTCATCGCGCTGCCGCTGCGGACGATTACTACGAGGTTGATCAACAATGGCCCAAGTTCTCGCGCGACGACAGCCACCAACAGCGGTCCGAGCAGTTGATACTGCCCCGCCTCGCCAACCCAAAAGGTAAGCGGCACCACCACCGAAATCCCGACGAAAATCGTTCAATTGCTGGTCAAATCGGGCGATGCCGACGTCAACGTGGTTGGCGGTTGTGGTGATTGGCCGTTGAAGTCAGCGGCAGCTTCAATTTGACCAGCAGGAAGTGCTGGGTTTTTCGATCTCACAGCATGAGCCGCCAACGCCGAATTTCTTGAGAATCATCTCCAACGGACAAAAGTTCGTGAATGAGGACTGGAGCAGATTGAAACCGACGAACGCGGTGAACCAGAGCCAGTAGGGGCTGTGGTAGTGCCCGAGCAAGAGGCTGGCGAGGACGAATGTTCCGGCAAACCGACGGATGATGAGTTGCATTTTCATAATGAGTGATTCGTTAAAGCACCTTCGCCAGCGACTCCAATCGCGTTTTGAGCATGTCCCTCGCAGGCAATCCGACCGAGCGATCCACGACCTTGCCGTTTTTGAAATACAGCAGTGTCGGCATGGCTTCAATCTCCATTCGTTGTGCGAGCGCGGTCGCTTCGTCCACGTTGATTTTGACGAACTTGACCTTGTTGGTCAGCGGCCCGGCGAGCTCATCCAACATGGGTGAAAGAATTTTGCACGGACCACACCAGGACGCGTAAAAATCCACCACCACGGGCAAGGTGGATTGAACAACCTCCGCCTCAAACTGACTTTCCTGGATACGACTTACGTGTGGCGTGGAAGCGTTGACGGCAGCCGAACCACTGCGGCCCGAAGCAAAGTGAAACATCAAACCGAACAGCGCGCCGAACAGCGCGCCGCGCCACGGGTTCGCCGTTAGCGGGCACGCGCCGGAAGAGCATTTGCCGAAGTAGCCGAGTGCCGCCCCCAATCCGCCGCCGATCAGAACGCTGAGAATTAGCGGCAACATGAGCCATCCTCCTTTTTAACGGTCTTCAGTTCAGCCGCGCAGGCTTGCTTTAATTGTTCGATGACTTTAGTATTTTTCATTTCAATTTCGTGTCCGCGTTTGGCTTTGCGTTTTGCTCAATGGGTTTGGGTTTGAACCCGAACATCGCCCCCAACGCGAGGCCAAGGAACGTGCTCACCCAAGGGCTGCTGGTCAGGGGGCAAGCGCCGGTAGTGCAGCCAATGAACCAGTAGGCGGCAAATCCCAACGCGCCGCCCACGAGCATCGCGAAGATGGTTTTTTGCATCATAAATCAATCACCCTTTCAACTTCATGCCGAGCCGCGAAGCCGGGAAAAGTTACAGAAGTCCCCGGAACGAGAGCTGTGAGTGCAGGGAAGGTCATGGGTTCACTTCTCCACCGGCAGACCGGCTTTCTCCCAGGCCTTGATATCGCCATCAAGTTGGTCGAGGGATGGGAATTTCAGTTTCTTGAAAGCCGGCCACGCCTGACTGCTCCGCTTGCCCGAGGCACAGTGGAACAGGTAGGCCTTGTTCGTATCGAGGCCGGAAATGGGTTCTCATTTGGTGGCAGGTGGTTGGTTTTGTTTCCACTTTTCACGAAGCGCGTTGTGCAGCCGGTCACGGAAGCCAATGGGCAGTTCGTAAGTCTCTCCCGCTTTGTAGAGCGTGATCGTCTTGCGGATGTTGTCCACGACCACCTGGCAGGGATTGCAGCCCTCCATGTGTTTCTCGAACTCCTCGCAAAGGGTGGGGTCAACCGTGCCATCCACGTATTCGTTCAAGACTGCCAGCATTTCTTCGCACTTCATATTACGTCGCTGTTGGGTTCGAGCCGCAAGGGAAGAGAACGTTACAAAGTAAATTGGGAAATTGTTAAACCCGGTTGATCGGACGACGGAAGCGCGCGATGAAACCGCTGACCTTGGGCGCATCCGTCATGCGGCTAGTGCCCACGCCCGATGCGCGTCTGCGGATCGCCGAGCGTGCGGGTGAGATGTTCACGCAGTTGCAGCCGGGCGCGGAGCAGGCGCACCTTCACGTTGGATTCGCCCAGGCCGAGCGCGTCAGCCGTTTCCTTCACCGACATTCCCTCCACGTCGCGCAGCAGGAACACGAGCCGATGCTTTTCGTCCAACAAAGCCAGCGCCTCGTCCAGCAAGCGCCGCGTCTCGTTCCGTTCCACCAATTGCTCCGGCGATTGCCGCCAATCTGCGATGTATTCCGGATGCGGAATGGAATCGACGTGTTCCGACTCTTCCGTGGCTTCCTCCAACGAAACTGTGTCCAGACCTTTCCGTTTGCGGATGACTTTGAGCGCGGCATGGGTGGCGATCCGCAACAGCCACGTTTTGAAACTGGCCGTCTCGCGAAAACCGGCGAGATGCTCCACGGCGCTGAGGAAGGCTTGCTGGGTCACGTCCTCGGCATCTTGTTCGTTCTGCAACATCCGCCGCGCCAGTGAATAGGCGGCACGCTCATGCCGATGAACAAGCGCCTCAAACGCGGATAGCCCACCGGCCTTGGCCAAGGCCACCAATTGAGCATCAGGAATCACCGGACTCTCTGTTTCGCCTTCTATGGAGGCTGATTTCATCCGAGGTTCAGTAGTTTTTGGCCCGATTCGTTGTCTGGTAATTCATGGGGGTTGGGCGTTTTTCCAGGTGCGATACGAGCCCGTGAGGTTGCGCACACGGAAGCCATGCTGGCTTAGGATGCGTGCGGCGTTGTAGGAACGCTGGCCGCTTTGGCAATACGCGATGATTTGGCGGTCGCGCGGCAATTCGTTCAAGCGCTGGCGCAATTCATCCAAGGGAATGTTGATCGAACCGGGAATGAAACCATGCGCGCGTTCGTCGGGACGGCGGACGTCGAGCAGCAGCGTCGTGTTGGGATCGAGCGAAGCAACTTCGTTCCACTGCGCGAGCGCAACGTAACCATCACGCACGTTTTGCGCGGCCATGCCGGCGAGGTTGACGGGGTCTTTCGCTGATCCGTAAGGCGGCGCGTAGGCCAGTTCCAGTTCAGTCAGGTCGTGAACAGTCATCCCGGCTTTGAGTGCGGTGGCCAGCACGTCAATGCGTTTGTCCACACCGTCATGGCCGATGGCTTGCGCGCCGAGTAGTTTGCCGGTGTCGGGCGCGAACAGAATTTTCAGTGCGATGGGTTCAGCGCCGGGGTAGTAACCTGCGTGCGAGCCGGGGTGAAGATGAATCGCTTGAAATGGAATCGTCGCCCGAAGAAGGGTTTTCTCGTTTGCACCGGTGCAACCGGCGGTGAGCTTGAACAATCGCAGGATGGCTGTGCCCCACGTCTGTTGATATTTGGATGGGCGGCCAAGGATATTGTCGGCGGCAATCCGGCCCTGACGATTCGCCGGGCCAGCGAGCGGAATCAGCGCCCATTGACCGGTCACGCCATCTCGCACTTCAATCGCATCGCCGACAGCCCAAATGTGCGGGTCGCTCGTCTGGAGATGTTCGTCGACGCGGACGCCGCCGAGTTTTCCGATCTCCAAACCGGCATCCTTCGCCAGACCAATTTCTGGCTTCACACCCAACCCGAGAATAACCGAGTCGGCGGGCAATCGTTGACCGCTTTTAAGGACGACAATGGAAGCGCGGGCAGGCTCTTGCGCTGACGGCGGCTCGAACGCGACCACGGGATCGTTCAGATGGAGGGCCACACCGTTGGACTTCAACTCCGCTTGCAACCAGGCGGCCATTTCCGGGTCGAAGGGCGTCATCACTTGCGTGGACGCTTCCACCACCGTCACGTCGAACCCGCGATGCCGCAGTTGCTCGGTCATTTCCAGTCCGATGTACCCCCCGCCCACCACAACCGCGCGACAACGCTGACAATCTTTTGACCACACCATGATACGTTCCACGTCGGGAATATTGCGCACCACGAAATGATTTGAATGCTCGATTCCGGGGATGGGCGGTCTCAATGGCGATGCGCCGGTTGAAAGAATCAGCGCGTCATAAGCCTCCTCGCATTCGCGACCGGTTTCCAACTCCCGCACCTGGATTCGCCGGGCCTTAGAGTCAATTCGGATGACCTCGGTGTTGATACGCACGTCCAAATTGAAACGCGCCTTGAGGCTGTCGGGCGTTTGCACGAGGAGGCTGTCTTGCTCGGCGATTTCACCACCGACGAAATAAGGCAATCCGCAGTTGGCAAAGGACACATGCGGACCGCGCTCGAACATGATGATCTCACAGTCCTCGGACAACCGGCGCGCGCGGGCCGCCGCGCTGGCCCCACCCGCGACGCCGCCGATTATAATAAGCCGTTTGTTGCTCATGTTCTCAATGTTTTCCCCTCAATCGCAATGTTACTCTCAACTTCAGCACCGAAATTAACGCGACTATTCCTTCCATCGATCCGCTTTTGGGATCGCGTTCCCCACCATTCAAGGTGCGGGTAACACCCCATAGCGCAGCCAAGCCAGCGAGCGCAAAATGATAATTGTCCTCCGCGCCGAACGCGGGCCAGCCGCTTTTCTCAAACACGCTGTTTGCGGGGTGATATGAATACCATGAACCCTCCAGGCGGAGGGATGTGGCTTTGGGCGGTGATCGGAGTTGTAGGGGTGGTTCTGCGGGTCGTCGTTGTCAACAAGCGGTCCAAGAAATGATCGTGCGTTCACGACCGGCCCGTGAATCAAACTGTTAACCATGAAAGAAAAATAATGAACGACGCAGCGACAGGATGAACGGGTTGGCCCTGAACGCTCGTATGGTTGGGCGGTAATTCGGGTTAAATTGACTGCCAGCATGACCACGGCACCCAACATCGCCGCACCAAAAAAAGAAGAAGCCTGGCACAGGCAGTCTGCCGAGGATGTGCTAGGAAAACTCAACTCCACCCCGACCGGACTTTCGGCGCAGGAAGCAGCAAAGCGCCTAGCGGCTGACGGCCCGAACGAATTGAAGGAAGGCAAGCGCATCAGCCCTTTCCAGATTTTCCTCGGCCAGTTCAAGAGTCTTATCATCTGGATTCTCATCGCGGCGGGTGTCCTCTCTGGCGGGCTGGGTGAAATGGTGGACGCCATCGCCATCCTCGCCATTGTCGTCCTCAATGCCGTCATCGGGTTCTACCAGGAATTCAACGCGGAAAAATCCATCGCGGCGCTCAAGAAGATGACCGCGCCGCAAGCGAAAGTGCGACGCGACGGGAAGGTCACTTCGATTCCTGCGTCGGGAATCGTCACCGGTGACATCCTTGCGCTGGAAGCCGGCGACCTGGTCGCAGCCGACGCCCGTCTTCTGACAGCGGCTTCGCTCAAGTGCATCGAGTCCGCGCTGACCGGCGAGTCGGAGGCGGTGAACAAGCAGCCCGCAACTCTGGAACAGAGCGACATTCCGCTCGGCGACCGTGAGAACATGATGTTCATGGGCACGAGCATCACGGCGGGCACGGGCCAGGCCGTCGTTGTGGCCACGGCGATGAATACCGAGTTGGGCCGCATCGCGGGACTGATTGGGGCGGCGGGTGAGGAACAGGGAACACCGCTTCAGCAAAAGCTCGATTCGTTCGGGCGCATCCTCGTCTGGGCGGCGTTAGGCATCGTCGCGCTGCTCTTCGGGTTGGGACTGCTTCGGGGAACGAAGCTTTTTGAGTTAACAATGACCTCCGTCAGCCTCGCCGTGGCCGCCGTGCCGGAAGGGCTGCCGGCCGTCGTCACGGTTTCGCTCGCGCTCGGCGTGTCGCGCATGTCCCGCCGCCGCGCTCTCGTCCGCAAACTGCCAGCCGTCGAAACACTCGGCTCGACGACTGTCATCTGCACCGACAAGACCGGCACCTTGACCGTCGGCGAAATGACCGTGCGCGCTCTCTACGTTTCCGGCCAAAGCTATGAAGTCACCGGCGAAGGTTACGGGCCGGACGGCGAGGCGCACTTCGAGGGCAAGAAGGTGGAAGCGCCGCACGCTGCGCTGTTGCTCGAACTCGCGACCGTCCTCACCGGCTTCCTCACGGCGGGTGTGGCGTTTGCCGTTTACATGTATGCCTTGAAAACGTGGAACACAGAAACAGCCCGCACCTACGCCTTCGCCGTTCTGGTCTTCGCCGAGCTCCTTCGCTCGTTGGGCGCCCGCAGCGAGACCAAGCCCGTCTGGCGCATTTCCCTGTTCACGAACCGCAACCTCCTGATCGTGTTGGCAATTTCCTTCGGCCTCCAAGTGTGGAGCCAACACAACGCGATGCTGGGGCGTTTCCTGAAGACGTCATCCATGCCGCTCACCGATTGTCTCCTGCTGCTCGCGATGGGAACCATCCCACTGATGGTATTGGAAGGGGTGAAGATAGTGCGGAACGCCCGGCGGCCACCAAAGACTGAGCCATGACCAAAGACCCCATCTGCGGAATGACGGTGGACGAAGCGACCTTGGCCCTCCGCGAATTTGCCCTTGGAATCGAAGCGCTCGAACGCTTCGTGCGTAGGGAACCCTTGCGCCGGGTGCGTGAAGCGGTCTTTGGCGTGCTAGCTCTGGAAAGTGAGCCGGTTGACGCGCGACTCTAAGCGCCTTTTGCCAATTCAAAGGGGTCAAATCCTGAATTTCATAGCCCTCAAATTGCGTTCACCGGTTAGTCCACCACCAGCGTGACAGCAGTGTTGCCGCGCAGGGCTTTGGAATACGGACAGGTCTAGTGGGCTTCTTCCATGTAGCCTCAAGCGCGATTATAGTTTCGCGTTCCGCAACCGCAGGGCATTGCTGATGACCGAGACGGAACTCAGGCTCATGGCAGCCCCGGCAATGATTGGGCTGAGCAGCCAGCCGAAGATCGGGTACAGCACCCCCGCGGCCAGGGGAATTCCCAATGCGTTGTAAAGAAAGGCGAAGAAGAGGTTTTGCCGAATGTTCCGGAGGGTGGCGCGACTGAGACGGATGGCTTTGGCAATGCCGCGAAGATCGCCTCTGACCAGGGTGATGCCCGCGCTTTGCATGGCCACGTCGGTGCCCGTTCCCATCGCAATTCCGACGTCTGCTTCGCTCAGCGCGGGCGCGTCGTTGATACCGTCCCCGGCCATCGCAACGCTCTGCCCTTCGACCCGCAGCTTCCGGACGTAGGCCACTTTGCCGGCGGGTTCGATCTCCGCTTCCACGACATCAAGACCCAGCTGCTTGGCAACCGTTGCCGCCGTGCGACGGTTATCGCCCGTCAGCATGACGAGTTTTAGCCCTAGTGCGTGAAGGTCGCGGATCGCCTCGGAAGTGGTGGATTTGATCGGATCAGCGACGGCAAGAATTCCGGCCGGCTTGCCATCGATGGCAACATACATCGCGGTCCTGCCGTCTTCCTGAAGTTTCGTCGCCGACGCTTCCAGCGACTCCAGACCCGTAACTTTTTCGTTCCGCAGGAAATCGGATTTTCCAACCATCACCGTCCGACCCGCAATGCTACCGACAACACCACCTGCCGTCACCGAACGAAAGTCTCTCACTGCCTCAAGAGTGAGGCTCTGTTCCTTCGCGCCCTGCACAATGGCGGCGGCGAGCGGATGTTCGCTGTTCTGTTCCAGTGACGCAGCGAGACGCAGGAACTCCTTCGCGTCAAAACCGTTGGCGGGCAGGACATCCACGAGCTTGGGTCTGCCCTCCGTGAGGGTCCCGGTCTTGTCGACGACGAGCGTGGTGACTCTCTCCAATCGTTCAAGCGCCTCGGCGTTTTTCACGAGCACACCTTCCTGGGCACCGCGTCCGACACCGACCATGATGGACATGGGCGTGGCCAGGCCGAGGGCGCACGGGCACGCGATGATCAGGACGGCGACCGCGTTGACGATGGCATGCGAGAGCTTGGGCTCCGGCCCAACCCACATCCAGACCGCGAAGGTGATCAACGAAACCGCTAGCACCACCGGCACGAAGATGCCCGCGACCTTATCGGCGAGACCTTGAATGGGGGCGCGGCTGCGCTGGGCTTCCGCCACCATGTTGACGATCTGCCCGAGCAATGAGTCGCTCCCCACGCGCTCGGCGCGCATAACAAAACTGCCGGAGCCATTCACCGACCCACCCGTCACCTTATCACCGATCGTCTTTTCGACCGGCAAGGGTTCCCCGGTGAGCATAGACTCTTCCACGCTCGAGTAACCTTCCACCACCACGCCATCCACGGGCACCTTGTCACCGGGAACCACGCGCAGCCAGTCGCCTACGTTTACCTGGTCGAGCGGGATTTCATGGTCGCCCCCCGGTGCGACTTGCCGCGCCGTGGGCGGCGCAAGGTTTAGCAACGCTTTGATGGCACTGCCCGTGCGGTCCCGGGCCCGGAGTTCGAGCACCTGACCGACGAGCACGAGGACCACAATCACGGCCGCAGCCTCAAAATAGACGGCCACCTTCCCACCATGTTGCATCGTGTGAGGAAACAGGCCGGGTAAGAGCATCGCCACCGCACTGAAGACGAAAGCTGCCCCCACACCCATGGTGATCAGCGTGAACATGTTCAAGTGCCGCGTCACGACCGAGCGCCAGCCCCGGCGGAAAAACGACCAGCCAGCCCAGCAAACCACCGGCGTCGTGAGTGCAAATTGCATCCAGCGAGTGGCGTGGCTATCCGCCCAGGCTTGCTGGACCAGCGCGGGAATCAAGTGAGCCATCGCGAGGATAAACACGGGCAACGTCAGCGCTGCGCCGACCCAGAGGCGCATCGTCATGTCGCGCAACTCGGCGTTCTCCGCGTCATCAGTCCCGGCGGTCACCGTCTTCGGTTCCAGCGCCATCCCACACTTGGGGCAATCGCCGGGATGGTCCTGCTCTACTTCGCGATGCATTGGGCAGGTGTAAATCGCCCTGCCCTGCGGACTCTCTTCCGGCTTCGCGGTGGCGACGGGCGCCGACAGAAACTTCTTCCGGCAATGCTCGGCACAAAAGTAATACGTGCGTCCATCACGTTCGGCACGAAGCTCCGTCGCTTCGTCAACCGTCATGCCGCAGATGGGATCGATGGCCATATTGATTGCGTTTCATTGGATATATTCCAAGGCAATCAATTGAAGCCGAAGTCGATTCAAATTACCAGCGCGACCCCTCGCCAAGTGTGGAACAACAATCTGCTTTCAAATTGAACCCATTTTTTGTCGTTAACTATGACAACGAGAATAGCTTCGCCGAGACCGCCTTCGAAGAGGAAATACATCGGGGAAATGCCAGCGGCAGCAAACATCGGTTCGATTATCCGTGCGCGCATAACATTGAGAATGGCTGATGGTATGGCCCTGCCATCGCCTCGTGGCAATGGCGATGGCAGGCCAAAACGTGGGTGATCAGCGCGTGCTAGCGCTCAGCATGGGTCGGACGCCCCGACGGGGAACCTCCGTCCTTTTGTCCGTCGCGTTTTCGCGCTGCTGGACTTTATCCTGGTCTTTCTCGGAGTCGCAGAATTCACACAGAGCGTCCTGATTGCTCTTAGCTACGGCGAGCTTGGTGAGCGAATCATTCGCGGCCGTTTCCTCGTTAAGGATGTCTCCCAGAAGACGGGTGGCCTTCTTGTTGCCGAGTAGTCCAGCCCATTCGTGCAGACAGCCATAGGAGGCCATCTCGTAGTGCTCCACTTTCTGGGCGGCGCAGATGATCGCGGCGTTGATGGCCGGTGATCCTTTGAAGTCAGCCGCGATTTGGTCGCCCTCTTCGAGCAAGCCCTTGCTCGCTTCACAAGTCTTGCCTTTGGCTTCCAGGTCGAAGCATTGGAAAACCTGTTCGAGCTTGGTCACATGGCCTTGCGTTTCTTGCAGGTGCTTTTCAATTGCTCCCTTGAGATCAGTGCAAGTCGCGGCCTTGGCCAACTTCGGCAACGCCTTCACGATGCGCTTCTCGGCGTCGTACATGTCGGCCAGTTCCTCGAGGAACAAATCTTTGAGTGTCTTGGTGTTCATTTGGTGTTCAGGAGAAAAATCATTCCTGCGGCCAGGCCTTCCCGGTCGCAGGATTGGGTGATCCAATCAATTCCCAGCAACGATGACGCCCTGTTCCTGACGCGTGACGTATTCTTCGGTGGCCCTCGTGGCCTTGGGCCCGTCGGGCGCCGATGCTTCGCCGGTCGTGCAGATGTCGTCCGCTCCGGCGTTGGTGAAGATTTCCTTGGCCCGCTTGATTGCCTCGGAATCCTCAGTGTGAACCGAGAGAAGGATATTGCCTTCCTTGACCTTGCCCTCGTAACGCTTGGCTTCCAGTTCCGGAATGCCCAAGCCGATCAGACCGCCCGCGATGCCGCCCGCCGCCGCACCGATGGCCGCGCCACTGAGAGCGGCAAGAATCGGACCCGCCGCGATGAATGGCCCGACCCCGGGAATAGCCAGCGCCCCAATGCCGACGATCCAGCCCAGTGCCCCGCCGACAACGCCGCCCGTGCCCGCGCCGGCGACCGCGCCTTCAGGAGCCTTGGTGTTCTTCTCGTGTGCGAAATCGCGGCTCGTGCTCTTGTCGGGAAACAGGACGGAGATGTCGTCGTGGGAGAAGTTCGCGTTCTTGAGCTGATCGACAATGCGGTTCGCTTGATCGCGAGTACGCGCGATACAGAATACAGATTTCTTAGACATGATATTTTGCTTTCCTGTTGTTTGTTGTTGGTGAGTGACCAATTCAGTTACTGCTGGTCTCGAGGGTGACCTCGAGTTGGTTGTCCACGTTCTCAGAGCGTGCGATGCCATTGGCGATCTCGCCAATCACGCGCTTCTCCTGCTCGCTTTTGACCGGCCCGCGCAAGGTGACACGACCCTTGTTCGTAATGATCTTCACGTTCTTGGCGTTCACCGACATGCCCTTGCTGGCGAGAATTCCCCTGCGAATCTGCGCGGTGGTGTCCGTGTCGGCCTTGCTGTTCCCTTGGTCCAGCGGAGTGAGCGCACGATCGTCGCGGTCGCGCACGTTGCGGGCTGTGTTGTCCGCGTCCGTCACTGTGTTGGTGGTGAAATAGGGCTCCACCTTGTAAGCGCGATAAACGTTGTCGGAATACGTGGGCTGATTGAAATCCGGCCATTGGCCAGACTTGAAATGCGGCGCGGCGCTCAACATTTCCTTGGAAGCATCCAATTGCAGCGTGTCGCGCTCATGGTTGAATCGAAGCGCGGTCGGAGGCACGGCGCTGAGTTCGTCACCCATGCCGAGGAAGCCTCCGGAGGAGACAACCACCGCGAGAATTCGGCCCGATGACAAATCCAAGAGGAGGTTTTCCACCTTGCCCACTAGCTCGTCCTGCTGATTCTTGATCGACGTTCCCATAAGCTTGCTGGCCTTCTGAATCTGGCACAGGCGCGATAGGGGAATCATGGACTGGCGATCCCTCAACATGCGGTTCTTGTTCCATGCTTCGTCCCCGTGACGGGTGGAAACGCTGTTGATTGGTCGATCCGTGTTACGCTCATCGCTTTTGATCTGATCCTCCCTGTTACGCTGGCCATCCTTGTTAATCTGGCCATCCGGATGGCGCGAACCTTCTAGGGTTGAATCCCCTTGCTGAATGAATTTGAAAGAAGATTCCTGACCATAATAGTTGTAAACGGCGGACAAGTGATTTGAGTCGCAGCATTCAGCCCATTTCGAATTTTCAAATCGAGGCGCACCGCGCAGTTTCTCCTTGTCGGCTTCGAGGTGAAGGACTTTGTGGGCGACATCGTGGTGCAACGCTCCCGGCGGAACGGCTGTCAACAGGTCGCCAATGCCGAGGAATCCACCGGTGGACAAGATCACCTGGACGACCCGTCCGGATTCCACGTCTACTCCGATGTCCTCTACTTTGCCGAGTTTCTCGTTCTGGTAATTGTTGACCGTCATTCCGATGAGGTCGCTGGCTTTGGCCGCGCCGTTCAACCGATCCATCCGCTGCGTGTGGGGCAGGCGGTCACGAGCGTAAGCCGGACGGTCGGATTTGGGCGTGATATTGTCCTGAGCCAAGACCGTAAACGTCAGGAATGACGCGGTCGTGGCGGTGAGAATGATTTGTTGATTACGTTTCATATATGTTGCTTTGGCTTTAGAGACTGTTTTGTTTTCGAGTGGCAAAGCTAGGCGTGCAGTTGCTGGTTTGATATGAGGTGTACTACTATGGGGACAATTCCCCATGCGTTAGGCTTGCGGTACCGCGAAGAGTTACCGTGTCCGCGAGATGCACACCCTGAACCGGACCTGCAGGAATCACGACAGTGGGCCGTTTCCCCGCGGCAGTGGTCAACGTCGCCGCCGAACCGGCTCGGGTGGATCGAGGCCTGGTGCGGCCTCCGGCTCGCCAAGTTCGGAAGCCGACAAACCGGCTTGCGACGGGGGCTTGTCGCCATTCGGCAGCATGGCGCGCGCCCGCTTGAGCCAGCGCCGCGGCCAAAGAAATTCGCTGGCCAGAATCGCCAGCCCCAGCGGAAAGACCAGGAAGGCCGGGCCGGGCAACACGAGCATGGCGATACCCACCAACACCACTTTGTTGACGACGCGCAGAATCACCCGCGATTCTGCCAAAACGACTTCGGACGACCCATCGTCCACTGTTCAGGCAACCACGGGGACTACCACCGGGTGGTTGCGGAAACCGGCTCTTCAGAAGAATTAGTGGGTGATTAGTGAAGTTTTCTTGGGAGAGGGATTGCGAAACCGAGGAAATTCCTTCTGGGAGCGTCTCGACCCGGGGCTGGTTTGGTAACTCCGTCCGCCCGTCGGCGCGAGCTGAGGCTCAAAGCT
>CAMAUY010000052.1 GCA_945861565.1 Akkermansia muciniphila | reverse complement strand
CGGCGGCCGCCTTAGCCTCAGCCTTGGCCTTATCCGCCGCAAGAGCCGCATCGGACACCGCGGCATCCGTCGGGCGAATTTGCTGAAAATGGCTGTTCGGCTTGGCAAGCTGGCCCTTGTTGAGCAGAAGCTGGCCAAAGCGGTCCGAGGTGCTCAGCTCGAACTCCGTGTCCATCTTGATCGCCTCGAACGGGCAGACCTCGACACAAATCTGGCAACTCATGCAAACCGAGAGATCGATATCGAACGTGGCCGGATAGAATTGCAGTTTGCCCACATGATCGGGCTTCTTGTCCTTGCTCTTGACGATAAAAATGCACTGCGGCGGACACTCCTTTTCACAAATCTGACAGGAGACACAACGGAGCCCCTTCATGGCGTCGTCCCCGTCAAAAACCAGAAACGGAAACTGGCGTGTGTTTTCTGCCAACGTTTGCCGTTCTTCGGGATACTCGATGGTCGTCAGACGCGACTCGTCGAGATAAGAGCCGACGAAATTTTTCGCGGTCTCCGCGAGACCCTTAATGATGCCGGAGCCAAGCATTGTGTCGGTTCATAGTAAAGGGTTCACCGGTCGACCTCTCCAAGTACAATATCCACACTGCCGAGCGTAACCACGGCATCCGCGACGGACTGGCCGAGGCACATGTCCTCGAGAATCGTCAGGTTGATTAAGCTGGGCGGACGCACGCGGTAGCGATACGGGTTCGGGCTTCCGTCACTGATGAGATAGAAGCCGAGCTCGCCTTTGGGCCCTTCGATGCGGCCGTAAGCCTCCCCGGCTTTCGGCCGAAACCCACGCAGTTTCGCCTTGGGATCAATGACAGGGCCGCCGGGAACCGCTTTGAGCGCCTGTTGAAGAATCTTGAGCGACTCGCGAATCTCCAGCAGCCGGATCATGTAGCGATCATACACATCCCCCTGCTCTCCGAGCGGGATGCGGAATTCAAAGCGATCGTAAATACCATAGCGGTCAACCTTGCGGATGTCGTAATCCACACCGCACGCACGGAGCATGGGACCCGTAATCCCGGCGCTGATGGCGAGAGCGCGCGATAGCCGGCCGACCCCCTGGGTGCGCGCCAGGAGGATTTCATTCGTGTTCAGCATCGCCTCGTAGCTGTCGAGAAAGCGGGGGAAATCATCGACGATTTTCTGCACCCGATCGAGCCAGCCCGGAGGCAGGTCGCAACGGCAACCACCAAAGCGCATATAGTTGCACATCATCCGCGCGCCGGTTAACGCCTCAAAGAGGTCGAGTATTTTTTCGCGCTCGCGAAAAGCGTACATCAAGGGCGTCCCGAGCGCGCCCATGTCCTGGAGCAAAAATCCGCAGACGCTGGTATGGTTTTGCAACCGCGTGAGTTCGGCCGTAATAACGCGGATAAACTGAGCTCGTTCCGGAACCTGCAGGCCCGCCAGCCTTTCGACGGCCAGCGCGTAGGCCCAGTTATTGGTGAGGGAGCAAAAGTAATCGAGGCGGTCGGTATAGGGCATCGAGCCCAGGTAACTGGTGTTCTCCGCGATCTTCTCATGATTGCGATGGAGATATCCGAACACCGGCTTGAGTTTCACGACGGTCTCGCCGTCCAGTACAACATCCATGCGAAACACCCCATGGGTCGAGGGATGCTGCGGCCCCATGGCGACTTCGAGCAACTCGCCTTCGAGTTCCAAGCCGTCGGGAGAGGTCTTGGGAATGACCTCGTAGTTCCGGGGGGCCGGCGATGCGGTGGCAATGCTCATGCCCGATGGAATTCAACCCGGGAGCCAGAATTGCCCTGCCTCCCCCCATTCCAGGATGCCCGATTCACGGCGTGACCTCAGCGGCTTGATGTCTCCGGGCCTTTTCGAGCACCTCATCGTGCGGCGTTGGCTCGTATTCGTAGTCGTCAGGCTCACGGTAATCTTTGCGCATCGGATAATCCTTAAATTCGTCCCACATTAAAATACGACGTAGATCGGGATGACCGTCGAAAACCACCCCGAACAAGTCGTAAACTTCGCGCTCCTGGAATTCGCAACTTCGCCAGAGCGGAGTTAACGAGGGCATCTGTACCCGGTCGACGCGATTCCCGGTGCGCAGCCGAAGGATCAAGGGTCCGTTCTTCATCGCCATCGAATACAGATGGTAAACCGCTTCGAGAAAACCAGGCCGGACGGTCTTGGTCACTTCCTCGACTTCCTTCTCCACCCCCTCGACGATTTTCTTAACCTTGACCTTCAAGCTGATTTCCGAGTCGGGCCAATCCACGCCCGTAACGTTGGAGCAGTAGTCGAGGCGCAAGAGCGAGTCATCCCGGAGAAACTGGGCTACGGCGAAGGCGTGGGCATTGTCCAGAAGCAATGAACGCTCCGCCGACGGGCTGTCGTTGGAAAGTATCTCCAATTGAGCGCCCGGAATGGCTGCTTCCAGGCGGATCTTGATTTGCTCCAAGGATTCCATCGGCGGTGTTCTGGCAGCTTCCACCGGACTAACGAACCACCAGCCTCGGTTTCCACAACTGCGGATTCATGGCGGGCACGATGTCATGCTCGCCAAATTCCGGCACCGGAAATTCACTCGGAGCAGCCGCATCCAGATGTCGCGGCCGGTTCGGCCCCGTCAATACCTGGGATTCAATCTTTTTTTGGAGCGTAATCAAGGCATGCAACAACGCCTCCGGCCGCGGCGGGCAGCCGGGAATATGGATATCCACGGGGAGGAGTCGGTCGATCCCTTTCAGGACATTGTACCCCTGCTTGAACGGCCCGCCCGAAATCGCGCAAGCTCCCATGGCAATGATGTACTTAGGCTCTGGCATCTGGTTGTAGAGGCGAACGACCTGTGGAGCCATTTTCTTGGTAACGGTGCCGGCCACAATCATCAGGTCGGCCTGGCGCGGTGACGGACGGAAAACCTCCGAACCAAAGCGTGCGATATCCCACTTGGCCATGCTGGCCGCCATCATCTCAATGGCGCAGCAGGCAAGCCCGAAGGATAGCGGCCAGACAGAATTGCTGCGGCCCCAATTGTAGAGCTCTTGGATCGTAGTGACAACGACGCCCTGCTTCGCCAGTTCGTTCTTAAGGCCTTCTTCAATCATAGGGTCTGCGCGAATAGAATACTCTCACTCACCGCTGCCGCAAGGGAGTCCTGCCGGGAATCACTTCCAGTCGAGGACTCCTTTCATCCAGGCCCAGGCAAGTCCCTCCACCAGCAAGAACACGAAAAGCATCATCGCCAGAAAGGCACCAACCGACAATTCAAGGAACTTCACCGCAAACGGAAGCAAGAACACCATCTCGACATCGAATACCAAGAACAAGATGCCGTAGAGATAGTAATCTGCCTTAAAACGGACCATGGGATCTCCCTTCGATTCAACCCCGCACTCGTAGGTCGCGTTCTTCTCCGGTCCGGGTTTCTGAGGCGAAAACTTCTCCGCCCAAAGCCGAGCCAACCCCAGAGGGATCAACGGGAAAGAGACCGCGACAACCAAGAAAACCGTGAGAAAAAAATACGGCTGATATTCAGCGGACATTGTTCAAGGCTTTTTTCAAATCGCTTCTCCAAACCGCATCAACTCCCATCGACACACTCCGATCCGAACCAAAACACCCATCTATCAAGACATTCCCCAGCCGAAAAACCCATTCGAAGCCCCATTCGAAGCCCCATTCCTATCCCCGCCCCGTTCAGAGCCCGACTGGAACCACCGATGCGCTCCGCTTTATGAACGCTAATTTTTTCACGCCGTCGTGTACAAGGCAAAAACATTTGTGCCCCCCCCGTGAGACCGCACGCACACCGCCACACCCCGCGGCAGAGTCAAAACCAGTTTGTGGGGGCATCGGGCCCGACGCAGGGGTAGATCCCCGGTGGAGAAAGCCGTCGGATCCCGCTGAATGCTCTTTCAATTTCCGGCCGCTGCTTTGTAGCATCGACATCGTGGAACTGACTGAAAACCTGACCCAGCTTTCCGGCGTTGCCGTTTCCATCCATCGTCTGCATCTCAACAGGAACGAGGAGGACAACTCCCGCGATCGCGGATCCAGCCCGGCGAGCCATCGCTCCGTTTGAGAGAATCCCCAATCAACCCGAGAAAACTCGACGAGCACTGGCCGCTCTTGCAACCCCACTGAAACCTATGAATGGCTCAACACTACTGTCTGAAGTAACGCGCGAGGTACGGATTGCCCGGACGAAGCCCCGATACCCCGGCGTCCGTGTCACCTGCAACGGCAACCAGCTGGTCGCACAACATGTGGAGACGCGCATTACCGAGGGCGGAGTCTTTTATCCCATTACGCCGTCCACCGAGGGGGGCGAGATTTACCAAGCCTCTTATGCCCAGGGTGAACTCAATGTCTGGGGCGTCCAAAAGATCGCGGTCGAGACCGAGGGCGAACACGCCGCCCAGGGAGGCGCGACCGCCTTCGCCGTCACGGGTCGCCGCACCGTAAATTTCACCTCCGGCCAGGGCATTGTATATGCGATGGAGCAGTATTACCATGCGCCCGGCAAGCTCTCGACGATGGTCATCCAGGTCGGCGCGCGCGCGTTGACCAAGCAGGCTCTCAACGTCCACTGCGGTCACGATGATTTTTACGCCGCGCTCGACACCGGTTGGACGATGCTGATGGCAAAGGATGCCCAACAGGCCGCCGACCAGGGTATCATCCTCCGCAAGGTCAATGAGCTCTCCCTGAATCCCGGGATGAACATTCAGGACGGCATGCTCACCACCCATTCGGAGCGCATGTACCTCGCGCCCGAGGCCGAATTGCTGCGCGAGTTTCTCGGCGCGCCGGATGACATGATTGATTGCCCCACGGCGGCCCAACGCGAGCTGTTTGGCCCGAAGCGCCGGCGCCTGCCGCAGATGATGGACCTGAAAAATCCCATCCTGCTCGGCCCGGTGCAAAATCAGGAGCATCACATGAACGGCGTCGTCGCGCGCCGCAATAATTTCAACGAACCCATCCTCGGCTTCCTCGAAAACGCCTACGCCGAGTTCGGCCGACTGACCGGCCGGTTCTACGGCTTGCTCTCGGAATACAAGACCGAAGACGCCGACACGGTCTTTGTCTCGCTCGGTTGCGCGGCGGATAACATCGAAGCCGCGTGCGATTATCTGCGCGAGCACCGAGACGCCAAGGTCGGCTCGATTCATATCAACGTCATCCGCCCCTTCCCCGAGGCTGCCGTCATCAACGCGCTGCGCGGCAAGAAGAACGTCATCATCCTCGAACGTACCGACGAAGGTCTGTCGGGCGACAACCCGCTGGCGCGCGACATTCGTGTGGCGCTCGGCAAGGCCAACGAATGCGTCAAGTTCGGCGGCGCCCTGCCGGAGCTTACCCCGGAGGAAACCCCACGCCTGTTCCGGGGCGCTTACGGCATTGGCTCGCGCGATTTTCGCCCGGAGCATACCCTTGGTGCCTACGAATTCGCCACCGGACTGATCGATCGCGCGGACGGCAAAAGTGCGGAAGAGGGTGAGACGTATTTCGTGCTCGGCGTCAACCATCCCTACGCAGTCATCAGCAAATCAACGCCGTCGTTGCTCCCCGACAAGGCCATCGCGGTGCGGTTCCATTCGATTGGCGGATGGGGTATGATTACGACGGGCAAAAACCTGGGCGAACTCGTGGGCGATTTCGGCGAATATATTTCCGAACGGGATGCGGTGCGGGACGAGGACGGATTTCTCGTCGAGAAGTTGTTCATCATGGCAAATCCGAAATATGGCTCGGAGAAAAAGGGCGCACCCACGAATTACTACCTCACCCTCGCGCCGCAACGTATCAAGGTGAACTGCGAGTTGAATCACGTCGACGTGGTGCTCTGTTGCGACCCAAAGGCGTTCACCCATACCAATCCGCTCGATGGTTTGAAGAAGGGCGGCAGTTTCGTGTGGGAATCGAGTGACTCGGCCGAGACCGCCTGGACGCGCATCCCCGCGAAACACCGGCAGTTCGTGAAGGACAACAACATCCGCGTGTTCATCCTGCCAGGCTTCGACATCGCGCGAAAAGCAACGAACAAGCCCGAATTGCAATTGCGCATGCAGGGTAATTCGTTCCTGGGCGCGTTCTTCCGCGTCAGCCCCTTCCTCCAGGAATTCGACATCAGCGAGGAGAAATTCCACGAGAGCGTGCGGAAGCAGTATCAGAAAAAGTTCGGTCGTTTCGGGGATGCCGTGGTCACCTCAAACATGGAGGTGATGGAGCAGGGTTTTGCGCGGGTGGAGGAAATCAAGTACGGCGGCGCCGGTGACGCCGACCGATCTTCCATGCGGAATCCGCCGGTGGCACCCCTCGGCGAGCACCACTTGCTCCCGACGGCCGGCTGCGGCACCGCCTGCAACGGCGTGCCGGCACCGCTCGCCCAAGGCGTCCGCGCGCCGTTTCAGATGCTGGCCAAGTTTGACAGTGAATTTCGCGCGGGCCTCGGCTACCACCAGCCGGCAGGCGCATTCGCCTCCGTGGGCGTGATGGGACCTGGCACGGGCGCGACTCAGTCCAAGTATAATGCCCGCCGGGAGACGCCGGTCTATATCGCGGAAAATTGCACGCAATGCATGGAATGTATCACCGCGTGCCCCGACACCGCGCTCCCGAACACCTCGCAGGAGATCGCCACCGTGCTCAGGACGGCGGCGCTGAATTACGTCAGCGACCTCACGGAACGAAAGAAGCTGGTCGTTGAAATTCCCGGCATTGAACAGCGAGCGCGCGCAAAGATGAGCGATTCGGTAAAGACCCGGACCAACCTGCCGTTCAAGGACATCATTCGCGACGAAGTCAACGCGCTGGCCGGTATGGCCGAGAAGTCTCGGACGGAATTCACCGGCATCATCGAGAAATTGCCGCTCGCTTATAGCAATGTTCCCGCGATTTTCCGTTCCCTTGAACAGAAAGCGCCCGGCACCGGCGGCGTGTTCTCCATCTTCGTCAGCGACCTTTGCAAAGGCTGCGGCGAATGCGTGCAGGTTTGCGGCGACCACGACGCCCTGCGCATGACGACCGAGACGGAAGAGTTAAACGCGGATCTCACGACCGCGCAGATTTTTTCGCGCCTCCTTCCCGATACCCCGCAGAAGTTCCTCGGCCTTTACAACGACTCCGACGCCGCGAACTCGCGCGAGGCCGCCCTGCGTAATCACCTCATGGTGCGACGCAATTACGAGGCGCTCGTCTCCGGTGACGGCGCCTGCGCGGGCTGCGGCGAGAAGAGCATCCTCCGCGCGTGCGCCAGTGTGACCGAGGCCTACATGCGCCCCCTCTACCATAAAAAGGCCGACCGTCTCCGTGCGAAAGCCGACCGTCTGGAGAAGGAAGGCGCGGAGAAGCTCACCGCGCTCAAAACCCGCAGCCAAGCGGAGTATGAGTTGTTCCGGAAGACCTTCGCGCACGTCATCGCGGGTCTCGGGGGCGAGAACGACGAAGACACGGCCCGGCGAATCGCCGACCATGAAGCAAGGCACGGCAGTTTCTCTGACGCACACGTCATCAACGGAATCGCCGCTGTCCTCCGCCAGGACGCCTTCAACCATCGCGATCTTCAGTCCGTGGACGGTCGCCGCGCCAATGGCATGTCCGTGATGATGATGGGGGCGAGCACCGGCTGTAACACGGTCTATGGATCGACCCCGCCTTCGAATCCGCATCCCTATCCGTGGATGAACTCACTCTTCCAGGATGGCGCGACCATTTCGTGGCTGCTGGCCGAGTCGCTCATTCTCAACCACGCGCGTCGCTCCGTGGTGCCCGAGCGGTTGACCGATGCGCTGCTCGACCGCACGGAAAACGTGGCGTCCGAGGCTCAATACTTCACTCTCACGCATCTCGAAGACGCGCTCATGACCGACCAGGAGATTCGTGAATTGCCGAAGATGTGGGTCATCGGCGGAGACGGCGCACTCGGCGACATCGGGTTCCAAAACGTTTCGAAGGTGATTTTGCAAAACCGGCCGAATGTGAAGATCCTGATGCTCGACACGCAGGTTTACTCCAATACCGGCGGCCAGAACTCTGATTCATCGACAATGCTTGGGGGTTACGACATGAACCAGTTCGGCGTCGCGTCCCAGGGCAAACTGATCGAGAAGAAGAACGTCGCTGAAGCGTTCACCAGCGGCCACGGCTCGCCCTTTGTGGCGCAGGTTTCCGTGGCCAACTCGGCGAAACTCTACAAATCGATGCTGGACGGCCTCGAGTATCGCGGCACCGCGTTCTTCCAGTGCTACACCACCTGCCAACCCGAGCACGGTGTCGGCGACAACATGAGCGCCGACCAGGCCAAGATGGTGCGCGACGCGCGTGGCATGCCGGAATTCGTCTTCAACCCGCGCAAGGGCGAATCCTCACAGGAAGCCTTCGACCTCAAGGGCAATCCGAGTCAGGACCGCGATTGGTGGCGCACGAAATATGCGACAACTGGCGAAGAATATAATTTCAATGTCGCGCACTGGGCGCTGACGGAAGGCCGCTTCCGCAAACACGTAAAAGGCGTTACCGAGGAGGAGGCGCAGAAGCTCGTCCACTTCGATGACATGCTCCTCTTCATCACCCAGGACGACGTCATCCACCGCCGGGTCTTTGACCCGAACCACCGCAGCTTTGTTCCGAACTTCGGTTGTACCATCAAGGCCGAGATCAACGGGAAACTGAAGCACTTCGCCGTTTCGCGGCAAATGGTTCTCTTCGCCGTCGAGCGCCGCAAAGCGTGGCGCATGCTCCAAAGCAAGGCCGGCGTGATCAACAAGGACTACCTTGTGCAAAAGGCCGTCCTTGGCCGAATGGACAAAGGTGAACTCTCGCTGGCGGACGCCAAACCGCAGGCCCGTGAACTCCAGGCAGCGGAATTAGCCAAATTGAAATAAGGCAGGCCAACCCATTCAACTCTTGTGAGCCTCGAACCACGCCTGGCTTCCCAAGTGCGGGCTCAACCACTCGATCGGTGAAGTCGAGATGCGGTCGATTGTGAAGCGACGGGCGATTCGGTCCCGTAGCGTCATCCAGTTGAATCCCTTATGGCAGTGGGACGTCCCCCCAGTAGGGCTCGAATGAAGAACCCGCGGAATGTGTTGTTCTCTTCCGGCGAACACACTCTTCGCGAGTTCGCTCCAGGAATAGGGCAGGATGAAGGAGTAATCTCCGATCTTCCGCCAACCGGCGATACGACGGATCGCCTGCTTGAACACAACCGGCAGTCCAGTTTCCACCGGCACGCTGAGCAGCAAATTTCCGCCCGGCCGCAACAGCCTCAAGAGCAGGTCGAGGTAATGGTCCGGATCGCTCATATGCTCGAAACATTCCATACACACGATCGTGTCGAAACTCTCCCGATGCTCGGGTCGTTCCAGATCGGATTGCAGCACAAACTTTAGGTTGAGGCGGTCGGCAAAACGTTCCTGATTCATCTTGACCACGCTGGCGTCCAGTTCCGCACCGACGGCCGCCCGCGGCGCGTGGGGGGATTCGAGCAGCAGCGCGAGATAGGTGCCGTCGCCACACCCAAAGTCGAGCACCCGTTGCCCGGCCATCTTGGTGGACTTGGTCACGGCCACTTCAAACCGCCGCCGATGACTCCACCGGATCAACGCACTTTTCGAAAACAACTGCTTCTTAGCGTAATATCCCTTCGCCAGTTTAGGATCCATGAGCGGGGACTCTAAACACAAATTGCCTTCCTGGCGAGCTCCACCGGGTTTCGCGCGGGCGGTGATCACGGGTCTTCGAATCAATCTCCAGGGGCGGGCATTCTGCCCGCCCCTGGAGATTGCCTCAGAGAGGCGCCACGCCACGAGCGTTTCGAAGCGGGACTTTCCGCCCCGTTCAAAAATTCCTTCCCTGCCGCGCCCGCATCCGCAAACTTCGTGCCTTCATGAATACGTCGACCATTCGAATCGCCGCGCTCGCCGGGGACGGCATTGGACCTGAAGTGATGTGCGAGGCGCTCAAAGTGCTTCGCGCCGTCGGAAAGAGGTTTCAACTGCAGATCGAAGTCACCGAAGCTCCCGTAGGGTGGGCCGGAATCGACGCCGCCGGTAAGGCGTTGCC
Organism: Akkermansia muciniphila; assembly: GCA_945861565.1. Taxonomy (GTDB): domain Bacteria; phylum Verrucomicrobiota; class Verrucomicrobiia; order Limisphaerales; family UBA9464; genus SIBK01. The sequence continues at coordinate 25,998 of CAMAUY010000052.1, read as the reverse complement.
CGATGCCACGCTCGACCTCAGCCGCCGATCCGATGCGATCCTGTTCGGATCCGTCGGCCTGCCGGACCGTGATCCCACCATTTCCAAGGAAGAACGACCGGAACGCGCCGCGTTGCTCCGTATTCGCAAGGAGTTTAGCCTGTTCGCGAACCTGCGCCCAGTCCAACTCCCCAAGGCTCTCGCCCATGCCTGCCCCCTTCGACCGGAGCGGCAGGGGGACGGTATCGACATCCTCGTCGTCCGTGAACTCACCGGAGGAATGTACTTCGGCCAGCCCAAGAAGACGGAAGAAATCCCGGGAGGCCACCGCGCCATCGATACCATGGTTTACACAACGCCCGAGATCGAACGGATTGCACGCGTCGCGTTCCAGGCTGCCCGGCTGCGTCGAAAAAAGGTCACCAGCATCGACAAGGCGAATGTGCTCGAGAACGGCGTACTCTGGCGGGACGTGGTCAGCCGCATTGGAAGTGAGTATCCGGACGTCACGTTGGAGCATATGTTTGTGGACAACGCGGCGATGCAACTGATGTTACGGCCCACGCAGTTTGATGTCATGCTGTGCGAAAATATGTTTGGTGACATTCTCAGCGACGAGGCCGCCGCACTGGCCGGTTCTCTCGGAATGCTGCCCAGCGCCAGCTTGGGAACCACGACCGCCGGCCGCACTTTCGGCTTCTACGAACCGGCGGGCGGGACCGCTCCCGACATCGCCGGCAAGAACCTCGCAAACCCCATTGCTCAGATTCTTTCGGTCGCCCTGCTGTTTCGATATAGCTTGGGACTGACCGAGCCAGCGGCAGCCATCGAAGCGGCGGTCGGTCAGGTGATCCGGGACGGACTTCGGACCGGGGACATTTTTAATCCAGCCGATCCCGCTGCCCGCAGGGTGGGCACCCGTGAGATGGGTGACGCCATCGCCGCAGCGATTTAAATCACGGCGGAAGGCTTCCCCATGCCTAAGACCCGACTCGCGGCGAGCGGCGAAGGCCGTTTTGCCACCAAAGTTTCCAGACCATGATGAGGGCCTCCTGGACGATGCCCCCGGACATCTTGGAGGATCCTTGGAAACGGTCCGTGAAAATAATCGGCACCTCGGCAATCTTCATTCCCTTCCGCCAGACGCGGTGCGTTAGCTCAATCTGAAAGCTATAGCCGTTGGACTGCACCGTCGGGAGGTCAATGGCAGCAAGAGTCGCCCGCCGAAAGCATTTGAATCCACCGGTCGGATCGGTGACCGGCATGCCGGTGATCAGCTGCACATACCGGGCCGCACTCATGCTCAAGAGGAGCCGTTGTAGTGGCCAATTGATCACCCGGATCCCATTGCTGTAGCGCGAACCGACGACCAAGTCTGCCTTCTGCTCGCAGGCCGCATCGAGCAAACGCGGAATGTCCCCGGGGTTGTGAGAAAAATCCGCATCCATCTCAAAGATAAATTCGTAGGGCTGCTTTAAGGCCCATTCAAACCCCGCAATGTAAGCCCGTCCCAGACCATTCTTTTCCGCCCGATGCAACACGTGAATTCGCGGATTCACGGAGGCGATTTCATCGGCCAGACAGCCCGTGCCATCCGGCGATCCATCGTCCACGACGAGCGCATCCACCTCCACGGGCAACGCCATAAGGCGCTGAACGATGCCAGGTAAATTCTCCCGTTCGTTGTACGTGGGAATGATGATGAGCGACTCGGCTGCCATCTGTGATGGGGCAAACGGTACACGGGGAGCACCGACGAGCAATTCTCATTCTGACTTCAGCTCGGGACATTCCTTTTCTCAGGGTTCTTTGCGATCTTTTGCGTCTAATCGCCCTGGAAACCGGAGTTGGAACCACGGATGAACGCCGATAGACACTGATTCCAGTCACTTGGGCAGCGTCCACGAGCTCAATCCGAAGGTCAAAGGCAGCGGCTTCATTTCATCCGTGTCAGTCCGTGTTCATCTGCGGTTCTTCCTCTCAGAGTGATCCAGTTCACCCCCAGGAACGGACCGGTCGCCCCTCAATCTCAGGATAGATGCTCAGGATAGATGCTTGCGATTCACATTTGTGTTGCCATCGTGAACCGCTGATGGATCTGCCAATACCAGCTCCAACTTCACCCCCGAAGCAGTATGTAAGCGCGGTCAGCCCGCGCCTGCGGACTCTCCTCGGTGTCGTCTGGGGAATGCTCGCCGTACTCGGCGCCAATTCTGCCTACTTGCTGGCCATCACGATCATCGAGTGGTTCGAACGGAAGCAGGGGGTCCGCTATCAGAATTATTTCTATCAACTGCAATTCCTGGCCCATCTCGTCCTCGGGGGTCTCTTCGTCCTCCCGTTCGTAGCCTTTAATTTTTTCCATATCCGGAATGCGTGGAACCGATCCAACCGAAAGGCGGTCTGGGTCGGCTACACCCTCTTCGGAATAAGTCTGGTGCTCTTGGGTTCGGGAATCGTGCTCATGCAATTCGAAGGCCTCGAAGTGCTCCAGGTCAGAAGCCCCAACGCCCGCGCCGCCTCCTATTGGGCCCACGTCATCACGCCGTTGCTCTGCATCTGGCTTTACATCCTGCACCGTCTGGCGGGTCCCAGGATTCGTTGGAAGATCGGGATCATCTGGGTCTCGGCCGCCGGGGCCGCCGTCACCGCCATGATCGCTCTCCACCGACACGACCCCCGCGTTTGGAACGTTCGCGGACCGAAGGATGGCGACAAATACTTCCGTCCCAGCAGCGCCCGCACTGCGACCGGAAACTTCATCCCGGCCGCCACGTTGATGAATAACGAGTACTGCCTCGAGTGCCATCAGGATGTTTACCAGGGTTGGCTCCATTCCGCCCACCGCTTCAGCTCGTTCAACAATCCGTTCTATCTCTTCAGCATTCAGGAAACGCGCGCTCAACTCCTCGCCCGCGACGGATCAGTCCAGGGATCCCGCTGGTGTGCCGGGTGTCACGATCCCGTCCCGTTCTTCAGCGGCGCATTCGATGATCCGCAGTTCGACGTCCGGCGGCACCCCACCGCCACGGCCGGCATCACCTGCGTCAGTTGCCATTCCATCACCTCACTCGAAGGATCGGACAAGGGACCGGTCGGGAATGCCAACTATACGATCGAGGAGCCAATCCACTATCCGTTCGCCTTTGCGGAAACGAACTCCCTCCTCTTTTTTCTCAATAAGCAGCTCATTAAGGGCAAGCCCGCCTTCCACAAGAAAACCTTCTTAAAAGATTTCCACAAGACCGCCGAGTTCTGCTCGACCTGTCACAAAGTCGGCATTCCCTACGAAGTAAATCATTATAAGACATTTCTTCGTGGCCAGAATCATTATGACACTTTCCTGCTCTCCGGCGTCTCCGGCGTCAATGCTCGCAGCTTCTACTATCCCGAGAAGGCGAAAAGGAATTGCGCGGAATGCCACATGCCTTTGCAGAAGTCCGAGGATTTCGCCGCTCGCTTCTATGGCACCAACGATTATCGATCCGTGCACAACCATCTGTTCCCGGGCGCCAATACCGGCCTGGCACACGTGCGCGACGTCACTCCGGAAATTCGAGCCGACATCATCCGCCAGCATCAGGAAATGTTAAAGGACTCGGTCCGCCTCGACCTTTTCGGCGTGAAAGAGGGCGGAGCCGTGGACAGCCCGCTCCAGGCCCCGTTGCGCCCGCAGGTCCCACGCCTCAAGCCCGGACGCGCCTACCTCCTGGAGGCCGTGCTCCGCACCGTAAAACTGGGACATCCCCTGACCCAGGGAACCGTCGACTCGAATGAATTGTGGGTCGACGCCCGCATGACCGATAACACGGGCCGTGTTTTCGGGCGCAGTGGAGGCGTGGGACCCCACCGGGAGGTCGACCCCTGGTCGCATTTTGTCAATGTCTATATGCTGGACAAGAACGGTAAACGCATCGACCGACGCAATGCGCAGGATATTTTTGTGCCGCTATACAACAACCAGATTCCGCCCGGAGCGGCGCATGTCGTGCACTACCGTTTCACCGTTCCACCCGGACAACAGGCACCCCTGACCGTGGAGGTGAAACTCAACTACCGGAAGTTCGACACGATCTACTTTAATTACGTTTATGCCACCAACTACTCGATCCAGGGTCCGTTGGTTGTCACCAATGATTTGCCAATCACGGTCATGGCCTCCGACCGGATCACCTTTGAAATCGAGGGCGGGACAGCGCTGCTGGCATCCAACCCTCCCTCCGCAATTCCGGAATGGCAACGCTGGAACGACTACGGCATCGGCCTGCTCCTGAAGGGCGACAAAGGCAGTGAAAAGGGAGAGCTGGTGCAGGCCGCCCAGGCGTTTCAACAGGTTGAATCCTTGGGACGCGCCGAGGGTCCGCTGAATCTCGCCCGCGTTTATTTCAAGGAGGGAAGGCTCTCCGACGCGGTATCCGCACTGCAACGGGCCAACGACACCAATCGATTCAATCCGCCCGGCAACCGTTGGACGATCGCCTGGCTCAATGCGCTCGTGAACAAACAGAATGGATTTTTGGATCAGGCTGTCTCGGAACTCACCAGCATTCTCGAGGATCGCTACCCGGCGCTGGAAGCCCGGGGCCTAGACTTCAGTCGCGACTACGAAGTGATCAATGAACTCGGGCAAACCTTGTTCGAACGCGCCAAGATGGAGCGGTCCGATCCGCCCCGGCAAAGGGAATTCCTGCTCGCGGCCGTCCAGCGCTTTGAGCATACGTTGACGATTGACACCGAAAATGTCACGGCCCACCACAATCTCGGTCTTATTCACGGGTTGCTCGGCAACCGCGAGCGGGCGGAACACCACCGCCAGCGGCACGACCGCTACCGGGAGGATCCCAACGCCCGAGACCAGGCGGTCTCGGCGGCGCGACGACGCGATGCGGCGGCAGATCATGCCGCGCAGGCTATCGTCCTATACGATTTGCAGCGCCCGGGTGCCCCGGAGTTGCCGCTTAGCGACGTCGCCAATCCGTGAAATGGACGCATGCCTCGGCTCCTCCGAATTCACCCTCACCCCAAATGCCATCGTCTCCAACGCCCGAGCCTGAGGATATCGTCGTCCAGGATGCGGCCGCGATGGGACGTGGACTCCGAGTGTCCGCCATCCTCCTCGTCCTATTGCTCGGACTGGGTGCCCTGGGCTATTACGTTCTTACCGTTCCGAAAAAGGCCGGACTGCTAAGAGTCACTCGGATCTCGGCTCCCGCTCAAGTCACCAACACCACCCGCGCCATGGTCCCGCGCGTTCCATTTACGGACATTACAGCGGCGGCAGGAATCCGCTTTCGCCACAACAATGGCGCCACCGGTGAAAAGTTGTTGCCTGAAACGATGGGCGGCGGCGTTGCGTTTTTCGATTTTGACAACGACGGCGACCCCGACCTCCTGTTTGTGAATTCCGCTCCGTGGCCCTGGAAGCAATCCTCCACGGAGTCTTCCCGCGTGCCAGGAATCGTCCTTTACCAGAACGACACGGAACCGGGTGGTCCCATTCATTTCACGCCGGTCAGCGGTATCCCCGACTTGGAACGATCGTTCTATGGAATGGGAGTGGCGGCCGGCGATTACGACGGAGATGGCTGGGTTGACGTGCTGATCACGGGCATTGGCGGCGCGCGCTTGCTGCACAACGAAGGCGGAATCTCGTTCCACGACGCAACCACTGCGGCCGGGATCGGAGGGGAGTCGCGGGACTGGAGCACGGCGGCGGCGTGGTTCGACTTCGATAATGACGGCGACCTGGATCTGTATGTCGGAAACTATGTGCGCTGGTCGCGCGAGATTGACGCCGAGGTGGGCTACAAGCTAACCGGAGGCGCGCGCGCCTACGGGCCGCCCATGAATTTTCAGGGTGCGTTCCCGCATCTCTACCGCAATGACGGCGAGGGGCACTTCACGGATATCTCCGCCGCCGCAGGCGTGCAGGTCAAGAACTCCAACACCGGTGTTCCCGCCGCCAAGACCCTTGGCGTCGTGCCGATTGACCTCAATGGCGACGGTTGGATCGACCTCGTCGTCGCGAACGACACCGTGCAAAACTTTGTTTTCGAAAATCAGCGCAATGGCACCTTCAGGGAAGTGGGCGCGGTCAGCGGGATGGCCTTCGACAGCTACGGAAATACCCGCGGGGCCATGGGTATCGATGCGGTCCGCTTCACCCACGACGGCCAGATCGCCGTGGCCATTGGAAATTTCGCCAACGAAATGACGGCGTTCTACGTGGCCCAGAACGACCCGATGCTTTTCAACGATGAGGCGATTTCGTGGGGCATCGGCGGGCCCAGCCGTGACGCGCTGAAATTCGGCGTCTTCTTCCTCGACTACGATCTCGACGGCCGATTGGACCTGATGACCGTCAACGGGCATCTCGAGGAGGAAATTGGCAAAATCCAGCACGGCCAACGGTACGAGCAGTCCGCCCAACTTTACTGGAATGCCGGGGCCACCGGAATGCTGACAGTCGGCACGAATGAAGCAGGCTCCGATCTCTTCCGCCCGATCGTGGGGCGTGGCGGTGCGTTTGCCGATCTGGATGGGGACGGCGATTTGGACTGTGTGTTCACTTCCCTGAACGGCTCACCTGTTCTCCTCCGAAATGATCTCACCCCCGGGCCCCACTGGCTCCGAATAAAACTGCAAGGTACCTCATCCAATCGCGAAGCCATTGGCGCCTGGGTGCACGTCGTCGCAGGGAGAGAATCCCAATGGCGACACGTCATGCCCACCCGGAGTTACCTCTCGCAAAGCGAACTCGAACTAACGTTCGGCCTCGGCACAAACACCGTCGTGGATCTCGTGGAAGTAACCTGGCCGGGCGACACCCAACCGGACCTCATTCCAGGCGGTCTGGTTCTCAATCGACTGCACCGTCTGTCGCAAAAGCCTCGCGCCAGAAAACCGTAGGTCCACATTTGCCCACCACTTTTTCGTGACACGGATTTCAGTTCATGGCTTCCTGCCGCCGCTATGACTACGCGTTGTTCGCTGCTATTGCTCCTGAGTCTCTGCCTTGCGCTCGGCAAGATCGTCGACAAGGCAACCCTGAAATAAACGTGGACTCGCCTCGGCGGTGGACGACGGTCTCGACCCGGAACGTGGGTGACTTCCGCATCTTCAGCATTCGCTCGGATGTAAAGATCAACCCGCGCACGGGCCAGAAGCACGACTTCTACGTCCTCGACACAACGAACTGGGTCAACGTCATCGCGATCACTCCGGATCAACGCATCGTGATGGTCGAGCAGTACCGCCATGGGTCGGACGCCGTCGAATTGGAAATTCCCGGCGGGATGATGGATCGCCACGAAACCGACCCCGTGGCAGCGGGGCTGCGGGAATTGCGCGAGGAAACGGGATACGTTGGCGAACGCCCGCAGTTGATCGGCCGGATCAATCCCAACGCAGCCATCATGAGCAACGTGTGCCACACCCTTCTGGTGGAGAACTGTCGCCCCGCGCATGCGGTAGATTTTGATCCCGGTGAAGACCTGGTCACGCGGTTGGTGCCAATCGCCGAACTGCGAAATCTGGTCTCGAGTGGCCGGATCCAACACGCCCTCGTCGCGGTGGCCTTATACCACTTCGACTTGTGGCGACAACGCTCGTCGGCGGGTTAGGTTTCCTCCATCGCCCGGGCCACATCCGCGGCCAGCGAACGGACTTCCTCTTCTTGAGTATCCCACGAACACATCAGGCGGCAGCCGCCTTCGCCGATGAAATTGTAGAACATCCAGCCCTTCGACCAAAGCCGCTCAATCACCGGCTTGGGCAGGTCCACGAAAACGCTGTTCGCCTGGCGCGGAAACAAAAGCTTCACCCCCGGCACTGCCACCACAAGATCGTGCAGCAGAACGGCCATTGCATTGGCATGGCGCGCGTGCTTCAGCCACACCCCGTCCCGCAGCATCCCCACCCAGGGCGCACTCAAGAAGCGCATTTTTGAACACAACTGCCCGGCCTGTTTGCAGCGGTACTCAAACTCGGCTGCAAGCTCCAGATTGAAAAATACCACGGCATCGCCAATCGCCGTTCCATTCTTGGTCCCGCCAAAGCTCAAAACATCCACCCCAGCCTGCCAGGTGATCTCCCGCGGCTCGACTTCGAGGGCAGCGACCGCATTCGCAAACCGCGCACCATCCATGTGCAGTTTTAAGCCCAGCTTCTTCGAGATGGCCCCAATCGCCCGAAGATCTGCCGCTGAATACAGCGTGCCCACCTCGGTCGCCTGCGTCACCGTCACCAGACGCGGCTTCGGATAATGAACGTCTGTCCGCCGTTTCACGGCCTCTTCAATGCCGGCTGGGGTCAATTTGCCCTGCTCGCCGGGAAGGAGTAGCAGCTTCGTCCCGTTGCTAAAGAACTCGGGTGCTCCACATTCGTCCCGCTCGACGTGCGCCACCTCGTGACAGAGCACGCTATGATAGCTCCGGCACGCACTCGCCAGGGCAAGTGAGTTCGCCGCGGTCCCGTTAAAAACAAAGAAGACCTCGCAGGGCGTTTCGAAAAGCTCCCGGATATGATCTGCCGCGAGCTGCGTCCACCGGTCGTTGCCGTAGGCCGGAGCATGATCCCGATTCGCCTCATCCAACGCGGCCCAGGCTTCAGGACAGATCCCCGCGTAATTGTCCGAAGCAAAATGTCGTCGCATGACGGCCATTGGTACGCGTTCCAGGCGGAAGGGTTCAAGTGCGCAGTAGTTGCCTGGGTGCATTCGATGAGAAACAGGTGTGGGATCGACCCCGTCTCGCACCCTTCCCAGGCCCGAAGTGCCCTGGAGTTTGGCCATTTTCTGGTGCGTGGGTCCCCGGTGGACAATCGGCATTTAGAAAAGCCGCGGAGCGGCGGCAGACCGTAGCCCATGGCGTCAGCCGTGGGGGCCACGTTCGAAAAGAACTTAAGCCCCGGCAGGGGCGACAGAGTTGGAGGATAGCGCCTCGTGCCGAATTCTCTGTCGCCCCTCCGGGGCTTGCGTCTGGCGCACCCGGGAACCCACGGCTGACGCCATGGGCTACGGTCTAACGGCGCTCCGCGCCTCCGGAGTACGCTTCATCAGTTAGAAGCGCGTCCATTTTTTATTCCCAGAATGGCCAATCTCCAGTGCCGGAAGAGCCGTCACCCCTCAGCCCAGGCCATCGGCCTGGGTCTCGTGTCCGCGATGTCCGGCGGCCTGAAGGGCCGCGATTACCCCGGTTCGTACCCCCGGGTCACGGCAGGTCTCTCGGAGCGACGTGCGGCTCGGCCATAGCGGTCTGGAGCGCAGCCAAAACGAAGCAAAGGGAGAAACGGCAGAGAGACATGGATTCCGGTGGGGACTGAGACGGCAATTGAGATCGAGGTCCAGTAAAGACATGAAGGATTACAGACGGTCACGTCCTGGGACGATGGCCGCCCAAGGAACTTGACTTTAGTCTCCGTCACAAGGCAAAAACCTTCTGCGGGCTCAGGAAGAATGGCGGGACGAGGCCAGGGATGTTTGAGAGGGGCAACAATTCGTCGGGCAGATTGAAGCCAAGGGTGTTCTGCATGAAATGCCGGCGAGCTCGACAACGACTGAAACAGTCTGGAAAGCGTTCTGCAATTTCCTGCCGCAACGCCGCATCGGCGATCACCACCCCATCCTCCATGCGGGTCGAGGTATAAATAGGCGCGGAGGGGATGACATCAATCTGCATGACCATGCCCGACTGAATCAGGTCCTCCGACCCGGCGTAAATGGGTGAACTGAGCCACTCGTCCAGGTGGATAAGGTGCCCGGGATTGAGGAAGATGCCAAATTTATCGAAAGGAAGGCGGGTGGTGATCAAATCGGCAAGTTTGTGACCGGGTGTGCCGATGCGGAGCATTTGGAGCCAGTCGCGCATCACTTCAAAGTAAGGACCGGCAAAAGCAGTCACGTAATCCTGAGCCGCCGTGGGGAGATCCCCGGCCGAGGCCGCCACCCACCCGGCTCGACAACAGTTGCTACCCCAATACGCCAGGTTTGTGGAAAGGGACTGGCCGCGTTGGATACGCTGCCCGCTCGGTCCGCTCAAACCCAAATGGCTGCGGGCACCGGTGGAGAACGTGATATGGCAGCTCAGGGCTTCCCCATTCCATTGGGCCAACTGAATCACTTCGTAGTCGCTCATTCCCTCGCGCAGACCGAAGAGCATCCGTTTCATGCCTTCGCTGGCCAGGACATTGGTGTACTCGAAGTAGGCAATTTCGGCGGCGGAGCATCGGGCCCGCAAGCCATCACGAGGATTCATGAAGAGGGCCGTGGCGTTGGACACATTGTCCCATCCAGCCAAGTGGCGCAAACTGTCCACGAGATAGGCGGGCAGTTCGATGGCGTGACGGCCGTTTCCCACTTCACTATCACCAAAATATTTCCAGCCCACACACCCCACTCTGGCTCCGGCCTGGATGCGTTCAGCCGCAAAAATCTCCTGTATCAAACGACTGCTTTGTCGTGGCTGGTTGAGCAGTGAAAACGGCTGGAACCGCTCATGGCGCAATTTGCCTGCGACATAGAGGGGGCTGATGCCCAAATACCCTTCGCACTCATTGCCCACAACCAGAAGCGGATGGCCCTCACTCTGGATAATGAGGACGGCTTCCTCAAAGCGGGGATCGAAGTGGGTGAGATACGTGAGGTTGGCAAAGTGTTCGCGGTCGCCGTAAACGACGAGGTGGCTGAAACCATCGCGGTCCATCGCGGTTCGAGTCGCCGCCAAGCGGGCTTCAAATTCGCTCAACTCAGCAACCGGCGGGATTGATGCGTCGCCAAATTTGGGCCAATCAATTTCGATAAGTCGGTGTTGGGTGGGCATGGGTCTCCTTGTAATTATGGAAAACGGGAGAGTTACCCGGATGCCGTCCGCATGGAAGCCCGTTTATGTGGGGAACTTTGTGGCATCTCATCAATTTTCTGATTCACCGCACCGCGCAATACTTCTTATACCTTTTCCCACTGCCACAGGGACAATTGTCCAACAACACCTTCATCCTCGAACCCTTTCCAGCGTCAATTCTTGCGCGCCCGTCAGCACCGCAACTGCTACCTCACGGCTCACGGACGCTCACTCCTCATTCGGCCCCGTCGTCATGAGCGCTGGCAAGGTGAAATAGAATCGACTGCCGGCACCCAACTCACTCTCAACGCCGACCTCGCCGCCGTGCAACTGGACGATGTGCTTCACGATCGCGAGACCAAGCCCCGTGCCACCACCCTCCCGCGAGCGGGCACGATCGACGCGGAAAAACCGTTCGAAAACGCGCTCGCGATCCTTCTCCAAAATCCCAACTCCGTCGTCTGCCACCCACAATTGCGTCGCTCCTCCCGGCGTGCAACGCCCTCCAATGCGAACATTTCCAGCATCGTGTCCATATTTGATGGCGTTATCCAAGAGGTTCGAAAAAACCTGACCCAATCGCTGAGAATCGGCGTCGACGTACATCCCCTCGGGTATCTCATTGTGCAGCGTCGTATGCTTGGCCGCGGCGCGATCCTCAAAATCTTCACACAACTCGTCCACAAATGAGCGAAGCTCGATGGTGCCGCGGAGCAACGGAAGTTTGCCCGTCTCCAGGCTCGCAAGGGTTAGGAGGTCTTCGATGAGAAATGTGAGTCGCCGGGCGTGACGCTGAACCTTCCCGAGGAAATGGCGGACCTGATTCGGTGAATCAGGCGGATCGTCGAGCAGGGTATCAACATACCCGGTGATGAGCGAGAGCGGCGTGCGAAGCTCATGACTGACGTTGGCAACAAACTCCTTGCGCGTGTTCTCCAAATGCTTCAGGCGCGTCACGTCGCGAAATACCAGCAGGGTACCCACCGCCCGGCCGTCCGATCCGCGGATCTGAGTCGCTTCGATCTGCGCCTGCTTCCGGCTGCCACTTTGGATTTCAAACTCACCACTGATCGCGCTGCCGTGCGTCTCCAACCGGGCCAGGACGTGCACGAGCTCCGGCTGTCGAAGCAGTTCGAGCAGTGTCCGACCCCGCGGGTCATCAATGAGCCCGAGCCATTGACGCAGTGCTAGATTGACAAACTCAACTCGTTTTGTCGAATCCAGCATCGCCAGCCCGTCCGGAATCCCATCCAGGATTGCCGTCTGGCGACCCTGCTCCTCCCGTATCGCCTGGCGATTGGCCGCATCCAACTCCGCCAGGCGGCGTCGGAGATACTCACTATCGCTCCGGACCACACGATGCCACCGCCGCCATGCAAAATGAACGGCCAAAGCCACAACCCACAGCGCCAAGAATTCGATGCCCAGTCTCATGCACTCGCGAGGGTTTCCGCGCGCCGGCTAGTCAAGCATTCAACGGCGCGGCCGCCGAATGCCGAATGTCGCGCCCTTCACAGTTGAAGACCACCTCTTCGGCGATATTCTTGGCGTGATCCGCGATCCGCTCGATCGCTTTGCTGATCGTCATTAGATTAAGCGCCCGCGTAATGGTGGAAGGGCTCTCGATCATATAGCTGACCAGCTCTCGCTGCAATTGCTTGTGGATCGCGTCCACTTCCCTGTCGCGGGGGATCAGGAGCCGGGCTCGCATGGAATCCCGACTCACAAACGCATCCAGCGCATCCTTAAGCATGTCCAGCGCCAACCGGGCCATCCGCGGAATATCGATGTACGGCTTTAACTGCGGCTCGCAATTGAGTTCGAGGACCCGCCGGGAAATAGTCGTCGCCTCGTCCCCAATGCGCTCCAAGTCTCTCGAGATTTTCATCGCGACGGTGATAAACCGCAGATCCGATGCCAGCGGGGCACGGGCCAGCTGCCGGAGACACAAGTCGTCAATTTCAATCTCCAAATTGTCAATCACCTGATCGTCCTCCTTGATCTGACGAGCGAGCGCGTCATCTCGTTCCATCAGCGCACGAATGGCATCGTTGACGGATCCTTCCGCATGGCCCGCCATCAGGAGAAGACGATCTTTCAAAAAGGCCAACTCCTGTTCGTGATGAGTGGGATGTTTATCCATAGGATCATCCGAATCGACCGGTGACATAGTCCTCGGTTCGTTTTTTTTCCGGGTTGGTAAAGATGCGGTTGGTCTCGTTGTATTCAATCAGCTCTCCCAGATAGAAAAACGCGGTGTAATCGCTAATCCGACTGGCTTGCTGCATGTTATGAGTGACGATAACAATCGAGTAGTCACGCTTCAACTCCAGGATCAACTCCTCGACCCGCGCCGTCGCCATCGGATCCAGGGCACTGGCAGGTTCATCCATCAGAATAATTTCCGGCTGGATGGCGATCGCCCGCGCAATGCACAGGCGTTGCTGTTGCCCACCCGACAGGCTGAGGGCACTCTCATGGAGGCGATCCTTGACCTCATCCCAGAGGCCCGCCCCACGGAGGCTGCGTTCCACAATACTGTGAAGTTCGTGGCGATCCTTAAGCCCCTGCAAGCGGCAACCGTACGCAACGTTTTCAAAAATCGATTTCGGAAACGGATTGGACCTTTGAAAGACCATCCCGACGCGTTTCCTCAGCTCGATGACATCAATCTCCGGCGCATAAATGTTCTCGCCCCCGATGAGGCATTCTCCGTCGATCCGAACGCGATCAATGAGGTCATTCATCCGATTGAAACAACGGAGCAATGTGGACTTGCCGCAACCGGAAGGTCCAATCAGCGCCGTGACAACTTTTTCCTGGATGGAAAGGGACACACCCCGGAGGGCCGGTGTCGTGCCATACCAAAGCTGCAGGTTACGCGTCTCGATAATCGGGCCCGGCAAAGGAACCGCTGACGGGTAGGGGGAAGGCGGGGAGGACATGAATATCCGTGGCGGCGATCAGGAGTCCGAGCGACCTGACCGGCGTAGCCTAGCCCGGGCCAGGATGCCTATGCCATTCAGTGAAAATGTCAGCACAAGCAGCACGAGCACCGTCGCATACAGGACCGGCTTGGTCTGGTCGATGTTGGGAGACTGGGTGCTCAGCACGTAGATGTGGTAGCCCAGATCCATGAACTGATCGGTCGGTGACTTCGGAAGATCGCGCATATAATAGGCAACTCCCGTAAACAAGATTGGCGCGACCTCGCCCGCCGCGCGGCTGATCGCCAGAATTCCGCCGGTGAGAATGCCCGTTAACGCATTCGGAAGCACCACCCGGATAATCGTCTGCAGCTTGGTGGCACCCAATGCCAGACTGGCTTCGCGCAAGCCTGGAAGAATGGACTTCAAGGACTCCTCCGTCGCCACGATTACCACCGGAAGCGTCATGACGGCCAGGGTCATCGACGCCCACAGCAGACAAGGTTGTCCCAGTTGAGGACCCGCTTGATGGGTCAGGGAATCGAATCCGCGACCGATGAAATTGATGAAAAAACCGACTCCGAATAGCCCAAACACAATGCTCGGAACTCCCGCGAGATTGTTGACCGCAGCACGAATGACCCGGGTGTAAAGAGAACTGCTGGCGGCATACTCTGTCAGATAGATCGCCGTGATGACCCCAATCGGTATGACGAAGAGGGTCATCACAAACACTCGAACTGTTGTGCCGACAATCATCGGCAGCACCGCCGCAGAGCCGGGTTCAAAGAAGTCCTTCTTGGGAATAGTGGAGATGAATCGAAACGAGAGGCCCGGCAGCCCGTTGACAAGAATGGTGCTCAGGAGGATGGCGAGAAGTGCAAGAATCGAGAAGGTCGCCAAGCGGGTTAGCCCACTGAAGAAGTTCGAAACCGGTCTCCAGCGAATTCCTCTCAAACTGGGCCGACTGGGAATTGTCGTTGCGCTCATTGTTTCCCCTCCAATCGTCTTTTGAGGCGATGAATGAAGATGTCACCCAGCAGATTGGTAACGAAGGTGACCGCAAAGAGTATCGTGCCGAGCAGAAAGAGAACACGATAGTGATGGTTGCCAGCCACCGCTTCGGCCATTTCCGCAGCAATCGTCGTGGTAATGCTTCGCGCCGAATCGAAAATATTCCAGGACATTACGCTGGCCGAACAAACGAGGAGCACGATCATCGTCTCGCCGACCGCGCGGCCAAAGCCGAGCACCACACCCGCGAACACACCCGGGAGCGCCGCGGGCAGCGCAATCTGCCAGGCCGCCTGCCATTCCGAAGCTCCCAGCGCCAGAGCCGCCTGAATGAAACTCCGCGGCACACTCGTCAGGGCATCCTCGGCAATCGAAAAGACGATGGGAATGACAGCCATGCCCAGCGCAATGCCTGCGACGAATGCATTCAAACGCGTTTCATAGCCGAAGAATCGCTGCAATACCGTGGCCATGACGATCAGTGCAAAACTTCCCATGACAACGGATGGAATTCCCGAGAGAAGTTCGACGGCGGGCTTCAACCATTCCCGCAAGCGCGGACGCGCAATCTGGCTGACGTAAATCGCCGCACCCAACGCGAATGGAACGGCGAAGGCCAGCCCAATCAGCGATGTCTTGAGACTGCCAACCAGCAATGGAACGATGTTATATTTGTGGATTTCACCGATGGGCTGCCAGATGAATTCGGGCCGACTATAGCCCGCCCATTGGTGTGGCAGGATCAACGACCGCCACCGGACCGTATTGAGTCGGGCATCAGGATCTCTTTGCAGGGATTGCGGCAGACTCGCGAAAGCCTCCTCCCGAACGAGCATTAGCTCACGGATCGTTTCGGAATCCATCCGGTCCAATTGTGCAGCGTCGATACCCAAGTAGGCGCGGATCTGCTCGGGAGAGAGCTTCGGCAGATCCACCGCCGGGATGACATCCTGAACCGCGGCACTATTGACAGAATCACTCTGAATGAGAATTGGCCAAGCCTCTCGGCCGACAAACAGAAAAATCAGAAAGATAAGAGCAATTGCCGAGAGGCTAACCACGAAGATCCCCATCTCGGCTAAACGCTCGCCGACTCGCGCCCGATGCCCTCGATAAATCCCGCCCCATCCGGCAGTGCGACGACTAGAGTTTCGGCCATGGGTCATGCAGGGAGTCCTCTCTCCAGGGCAAATGCCGACTTTTCACAATGGAACGTCTCCATCCACTCTGGATGTCTCGCAGAAAAATAAGGGATCAAATTACTTCTTCCGGAGATGCGGAGTTAGAGGGTAATAGCCCACCTCCTTCACCACCGCCTGCCCTTCGTCACTCCGGATCCAACTTAAGTAGGCACCCGCGTCCCCTTTGTCCAATTCCGGATTCACATAAACATAAAGCAGCCGCCAGATCGGATAGGTTCCATTGGCCACCGTCTCTTCATTCGCCTCAAATGCCTCGCCTCCCTTCTCCCGACTCACTTTCAGCGTCTTGGCACCCTTCCCATAGCCGGCACCCCCATATCCGATGGCACCCTTGTCGCGGGCAACCGCCTGGAGGAGCGCCGCGGTTCCCGGCATTGTCTGCGCACTGGCGGCAAAATCCTTGCCGCGGAGCACATGCTCTTTGAAGAATTCGTAGGTGCCGGAGCTGTTTTCACGGCTATAGACGGTGATGGGAGCATTCGGCCCTCCCACTTCCTTCCAGTTGCGAATTTTTCCCGAGAAGATGCCTTGCAGTTCCTCAAGACTCACCTGCGTGAGTGGCGATTCCGAGTGCACGTAAATGCTCAACCCATCGAGAGCGACTGCATATTCCCGGGGCCGCTTCCCAAAGGCCTTGATGCAGGTCTCGATCTCCGTCGGTTTGATTTTCCGCGACGCGTTGCAGAGATCGGTGCTCTGGTTTTGCAATGCCGCAAACCCGGTGCCGGTACCACCACCGGTAACTTGAATTTTGGTGGAGGCATGTTTGCCCATGTACGTCTCGGCCCATTTCTGCGCCAAGATCACGAGTGTGTCGGACCCTTTGACGGTGATGGTTCCAGCGACCGCCAACGAATGGGCACCCGCAATCACAGCAGCCGCAATCCACGTTAAGGATCGACGGGAGAGGGTTGTACGAATCATAGCGACTCAGGAGAACGGACGACCGTTACGGTGGCGTGGCTTTCAGGTGACAATGAATAAAAACCTCCACGACGTCCATCGCGTAGGCGCCAGGGAAAGGGGTCAGGGGATAGTAATGTACAATGACTTAACATTACTATTCCCTGACCCCTTATCGTCCGCATTTTCCCAATTGTCACCTGAGTGCCATCTCGGTGGCATAATGACCCGTTCGAATTGTCGGAATGAATCCCAAGCCGACCCGTCGACTCCCTCCTGAGAGTACTCGGCGGTCGCCGATCGACAGCACGGGCGGGCCTTTCCGCTTTCCGCCCGCCCGCAAACTGGAACGACCGGGTATGGTCCTGTTTGATTTGATCGGGTCCGTCGTCGACGACCATGGGTGTGTTCCTCGACTCCTGACGGCGGCCTGCCTCCGCGCGGGGGTTCTCGCAAGCCTGGAAGTAACGCAACTTCAATGGAATTTCGGTAGCTCCGTATCGGAGATTTTGGATCGTGCGATCTCGCATTCAATTCCGAATAATCCATTCCAATTCGAGACGTTGTCGCGCTCGATTCGGTCGGATTTTTTCCGACGCGTGCAGGATTTCCTCGCCAGTGCCGATGAAATCCGCCCCATTCCCGGTGCTTCGCTTGTTTTCGCCGAACTTCAGTCCGAAGGAATCCGAGTCGTCGTAGGCAGTCGCCTCGACGAGATGACCCGCATCCGACTCTTGGACCGGTTTGGATGGGCTCGAGATGGCCTCATCGACGCACACGTATCGATTGAGAATGACGACATCCCGGAAACCTTTTCTACGGCCATCGATCAAGCAGCCCATCGGTGTTCAGTACCGGAGACTGCCTTGATTGCCAAAGTTTCAACCACTCCAACCGCTGTGCAAACGGGGCGAACCACTCGTTGCCACTGGATAATCGCAGCGCTTTTCGGACCGGTGCCGCGCCATGAATTCGACCGGCACGGTCCAACTCATTTCGTGACCAGCCTCGGCGAGTTGCCAGAAATCCTACTCGACCGAACCCTGGTGTGAATGAACTTCGGATTACTTTGCTCCTTGATCAATCCAGGCCCGGATGAGGCCAACCTGCTCATTGGTGAGCGGGTCTCCTTTGCCTTCCGGCGGCATAGCGTCGTCTTCCACCAAACGGGCGACGCTGTGCACGAGCGAACTCTTTGCACTCTCCTTGGGGATCACATTCGGACCGTCCTCCCCACCTTTCAAAGTCGCTGCCAAAGAATCGAGACGCAGTTTGGCCTTTTGTTTTTCGGGCCCATGGCATTTGTAGCAGGATTTTTCGAAGATGGGCTGAATGTCCTTGGCGAATGTCACTCCTTCTTTTTTGGACGCAGCGGGAATCTTGCTGAGGTCGATGTCGGCACCCCAGAGCGTGGTTGCCACCGAAAATCCAAAAACAGACAGGCCGAAACTAAGAATGCGGACGTGGCGGAAGGTTTTTTTATGAGAGTTCATGTCGAGTTATCCTGCAAACGGTACTGAAGACGGAGCGTCCGTCAAAAACATTCAACTCTTGTCGCGGTAGTTTTCCAAAGCGCCCCACCGCGGCAGGCGGGGTTTTTCGCGAAGCGTTTACGACTCCATGACGCTAATTTCGACGGGCTCCACCGTGACCCGATTCTTTTCGAGCCAGGCGATGGCACCTTTGAGATCCTCCCTCCGCCCCTCCAACTCAAGGCAAAGAATTCCGATCTCGTCGGTGACGCTTGCCTGTCGGATGTTGAAGATGACGGGGAATTTTTGGGTCATCTCCCAGATCACCGGCCGAGTGATCTGCCTGGGGGGATAGCTAAGCCAGAAACGGCGCTTTTCCGAAGCGGGCCCCTTCGGCTTGAGTGTTTTCGATACCTTTCGAGGGACAGCCATGAGAGGAGGGATGAGTTTAAGAGGTCCGTGGGATGAGTGGGATGCGACCGCCCGTTCTAGGGGCGTCGTCGCCGAGTGCCTTAGCCTCCGGCAATGGCGGGAATGATGCTTACATCGTCACCCGCCTTAATTGGTGTGTCGCTGTTCTGGAGGAACCGGATGTCTTCCTCATTGACGTACACGTTGACGAACCGGCGGACCTGACCGGCATCATCGACAAGTCGATCCCGGATTCCCGGGTAGCGGGATTGCAGTTCGGCTATCGCGCTTGCGATCGTGCCCGGTTTCACCTCAACCAGCTCGGCCTCGTTGGTCAGCTTGCGGAGCGGTGTTGGAATGCGAATTTTGACGGCCATACTCGTAAAACACCAATGTCGGAAAAGGACCCGCCGGGCGCAATGGGAATTGCGAGACAATCGTCCGAATTGGCAGTGACTGGTTTTGGGCCATTATCGAGCGGCGATCCGGACCTAGTCAATTCCCCGCAATTTTTCCTGCTCCAGGAGTTGTCGAATCGTCAGTACCCACTATGCTCCAAACGTGCTCCTGACCGCCATTCAACGCGTGCGATTTTCGAAACCTGCCGATGGAACGGCGCGACGGGGCCACGGGTGGGCTCGTGGGTTCGCGGCCTTCGGTCTCTCGCTCTTCCTCGCAACGACGGTCTCGGCTGTGGCAGCCGACGTCTTGGAGACGGTCGATTTCAATCGGGACATCCGACCCATCTTCTCTGACCACTGTTATGCATGCCATGGGCCGGATGAGGCCAAGCGGAAAGGTGGATTGCGCCTTGATTCACAGGAGGAAGCGTTCAAGGAACTCAAGTCTGGCCATCGTGCATTGGTGGCGGGTGATCCCGCCCGAAGTGCCCTGCTCGCTCGAATCCGGACCACAGATCCAGAAGAGGTCATGCCCCCTCCAAAGGAAGGAAAGCCTTTGACGCCCCGGCAGATCGATCTGCTATCCCGCTGGGTAGATGCCGGCGCAACGTGGAAGCAGCACTGGTCCTTTGTTCCCCCGGAGCGACCCGCCGCACCGGCGGTCACGAATACGACTTGGGCCCGAAATCCGGTGGATCAATTCCTTTTGAACCGACTGGAGCAGGAGGCCCTGTCTCCGGGGGTCGAGGCCGATCGGTCCGCCCTGATCCGGCGCGCGACGCTGGACCTGACCGGACTTCCGCCGACCATCGAGGAGGTTGACGCGTTTCTAGCGGACGGTTCCAAGGGTTCGTACGAGAAAGTGGTCGACCGGCTCTTAAACTCGGCGCATTACGGCGAGCGGATGGCCGCCCATTGGCTGGACCTCGCGCGATTTGCGGATACGAGTGGGTACCATTTTGACGGCACGCGGTACATGTGGCTCTGGCGCGATTGGAGCATCCGGGCGTTCAATGAGAACATGCCCTATGACCAATTCACCGTCGAACAACTGGCGGGGGATTTGCTGCCCAACCCGACTCAATCTCAGCGGGTGGCCACCGGTTTTTGCCGAAACAACATGACCACGGACGAGGGAGGGGCCGATCCGGACGAGTACCTCAACAAATACGTGGTGGATCGGGTCAATACGTTGGGAAATGTGTGGCTGGGGGTGACGATTGGTTGCGCCGAATGCCATGATCACAAGTACGATCCGATCACGACGCGAGATTTTTATCGTTTGTACGGATTCTTCAACAGTGTGCCCGAAAAAGGATTGGACCGGATTCGGACCGACAACCCGCCGCCTCGTATCCCCGTGCCGGCTCCGGACCAGGCGGTAAAATTTGTTGAGGCCGAGTTCCGCGTGCGCGATGCCGAAAAGACTCTCAAGGACCGTGAAAATGAGATCGGCGAAACCCAGGAAAAATGGGAACGCCTAACGCAGGCACGACCGCCTCGGCCACCCGAGAACGAACCGGGTCAGGTCCATTTCCCGATGGATGTATCGATCGTAAGCGGCGACAGCACGAATTCGACGGCACTCAATTTGAGTTCGGGCGCAGTGGGGGCTTCTGCCACGACTCCCGGTACGGCGCGCTGGGTCGTCAGTGAACAACCCGAATTCGTCGAGGGCCGCGTCCGCAAGGCCTTGAAGCTGTCGGGAAGGACCCATGTTGAAATCCCCGCCGGCAGCCTGCCCTCTTTCGGACGCACCAATGCGTTTAGTTTTGGCGGATGGGTGCGTTTCGACGGCGATGGCTGCGTGACCAGCAAGCAGACGGCAGGGCCCGAGTACCGGGGCATCGACCTGCTGATCACCGACCGGAGGTTCGAGGTGCACTTCGGGCGACAAATGCCGGACGATGCCTTGGCGGTTAAGACGCGTGAGCAGTTCGGACTCAAGCAATGGAATCACGTAGTGGTGACCTACGACGGTTCCGGGAAAGCCTCCGGGGTTCGCATCCACGTCAACGGGAGACCCCGCGATCTCGAGACACAAACGGACAAGCTCAGCGGGGATCCAATCAACGACGAGCCCCTTCGCTTCGGATCCAGAAAGGCGGAGGCGAAATTTACCGGACTCTTGGACGACTTCCGATTTCATCCGCGTGTGCTGTCGACCGATGACGTCCGTCAGCTGGCGTGGCAGGGATTTCTGCCGATTGTGTTCCGAACGGGCGGCAAGCGAACGCCCGAGGAACAGGATGACCTCCGCCGATTCTACCGGGAAAACTACGCGGTCGATCTGCTCCAATCCGAGAAAGCGCTTGGCAACGCGCGGACAACCCGGGAGGAACTGATCGCGTCCATTCCGACCACCATGGTGATGGAGGAAATGCAACCCGGCCGGGACACGTTTCTTTTGATCCGGGGAGATTTCCGGAATCCGGGTGAAAAGTTGTCCGCTGGAACGCCGGCATTCTTGCCGCCGCTACCGCCGGAGAATCCGACCAACCGGCTTGGACTTGCCCGCTGGCTGGTCGCGAAGAATCATCCGCTGATGGCCCGAGTTACGGTCAATCGCTTTTGGGGTCTTTTCTTTGGGACGGGATTGGTCAAGACCATGAACGATTTTGGCGCGCAAGGGGAATGGCCAAGTCACCCGGAGTTGATCGACTGGCTGGCGTGCCAGTTCCGGGATGGCGGCCAGGTCTGGAACCGGTCTGATGACGACGGCCCTGGCGTTGCGCGCGAGATGACGCCGTGGAACGTGAAAGAATTGGTCCGCCTGCTGGTCACATCCGCCGCCTACCGCCAAAGTGCGGTGGTAAGTCGCGACAAGCTGGATCGCGATGCCTACAATCGACTGCTGGCCCGTGGACCGCGAGTACGCCTGGACGCCGAATTCATCCGGGACAATGCCCTGGCCGTTTCCGGGTTGCTTAACGCCCGGATTGGCGGTCCCAGCGTTAAACCCTATCAGCCGTCCGGAATCTGGGATGGGACGGATTCAAAGTACGACCAAGACAGCGGCGACCTGCTCTATCGCCGCGGGATGTACGTCTTTTGGAGACGGTCGGCGCATTATCCCTCCTTTGCCACCTTTGACGCCCCCAACCGAGAAGTGTGCACCTTTCTTCGGCAGCGGACGCAAACTCCGCTGCAGTCGTTAGTTCTGATGAATGATCCGGCCTATGTCGAATGTGCTCGGGGACTGGCGCAACGCGTCTTGCGTGAGGAACCCAATGATCTCGAACGACGACTCGTGCGGGCTTTTCGCCATACCTTGGGACGTCAGCCAAAGCCACCCGAGCTCGCGGTCCTTCGAGAAACGTATGAGGCAGAACGAGCCGCGTACCGAGCGAACACCACGGCGGCGGACAAATTACTGGCTATCGGTGAATCGAAGTTGCCTGACACGGTGGACAAGCCGGAGTTAGCCGCGATGACCTCCGTGGCCAACGTGCTGCTCAACCTCAGTGAAACCATTGCCAAATGAACTTTTCTGCCCAATCCGAACAGCTCCATTCCCGTCGGGTTTTCCTGAAGCAAAGCAGCACCGGTCTGGGGGCAGTAGCCCTGGCTTCCCTGCTGAACCCGAGGGCCTTCGCGGGCGCATCGAAACCTGTTCTAGAAACTTCCGGTGCACTGGGTCATCTCCACACTGCTCCTAAAGCGAAGCGGATCATTTACCTATTTCAATCCGGAGCGCCCTCGCATCTGGACCTTTTCGATCCCAAGCCACATCTGGCCGCGCTCACCGGCACCGAACTGCCCGCCTCGGTGCGACTGGGCCAACGAATCACCGGCATGACGGCGGGTCAAAAGCAGCTGCTCATCGTTGGTTCGCCCTTTAATTTCAAGCGATACGGAAAAAACGGAACGGAAATGTCCGAATTGCTGCCTCACACCGGCGGCATCGTCGACGACATCGCCCTGATCCGGTCGATGCACACCGACCCGATCAATCACGATCCCGCCGTGACGTTTATCGGGACCGGACATCAGCAGCCGGGCCGCCCGACGATGGGGGCGTGGCTGAGCTATGGACTTGGCAGTGAAAACGAAAACTTGCCGGCGTTCGTGGTTCTGACCAGTGGTGGCGGCGGCCAACCCTTGCAGGCCCGCTACTGGGGAAATGGATTCCTTCCCGGCAACCACCAAGGCGTCCAGTTCCGAGGAGTGGGCGATCCAGTGCTCTATGTGTCCAATCCGCCCGGCCTCAGCCAGAACTCACGTCGACGGCTGATTGACTCGATGCAGGCTCTGAACCGGATCCAACTTGGCGAGTTGGGAGATCCCGCGATCGCGACCCACATCGACAACTATGAACTCGCGTTCCGCATGCAAACCAGCGTACCGGAATTGATGGACATCGGCCGGGAACCCAAGGCGGTCCTGGACATGTACGGAGCCGAGCCCGGGAAAGCCTCCTTTGCGAACAATTGCCTGCTGGCGCGCCGATTGGCGGAGCGGGGGGTCCGTTTCATCCAGCTCTGTCACCGGGACTGGGATCATCACGGGGGGCTGCCAGAAGGGATGAAACGGCAGACGGGCATCACCGACCAGCCGAGCGCCGCTCTGGTAAAAGACCTGAAGCAGCGGGGATTGCTCGACGACACGCTGGTGATCTGGGGTGGCGAGTTCGGTCGCACTGTTTACTCTCAGGGCGAGATCCGCAAAGAGAGTTTTGGGCGGGATCATCACCCCCGTTGTTACTCGCTTTGGCTGGCGGGCGGCGGTGTGAAACCGGGAATCGTCATCGGGAAGACGGATGATTTTGGGTATAACATCACCGAGGATCCGGTAAGTTGGCACGATTTTCACGCCACGCTATTGCACCTGATGGGCATTGACCACAAACGGCTAACCTATCGGTTCGAAGGGCGGGACTACCGACTGACCGACGTACACGGCGAACGGATTCCGGCACTCTTGGCGTGATCGACCCCTCGCGGCCCAGCCCATAGGGGTCAGTCAATGGTATTGTAGTATCGCCCACTCCGTAAACGATCCTATTGACCGACTCGCTGGCGGGGTGGAGCCAGAGGGCTGAGCGGCAAATTGGGATGGTTCTGCACGAAATAGTTTAGCGACCACTCCGTCGGAAAGAGCGCGACCGCTTGGTTGTCGAGATCAAAGGCAAATCGCCCGCCCGTAGGCAGTGAAATGGTGTCGAGCTGTTCCGGCACGGTGCCGGCTGGCAGCCACCGGACAGCGCTGAACGGTGCTGCTTCGCGGCGCGTTTCGGCACCATACTCGGTCTCCAGCCGGTATTGCAGCACCTCGAATTGCAGCGGTCCCACGGCCGCAAGCAAGGGAACTCGACTCGCGGTGTCCTTCATGTGAAACGCCTGCGCCACGCCCTCTAAAAGCAGTTGATCGAGCCCTTGGCGAAATTGTTTGAACTTCGCCGTGTTTGGGTTGTGGAAGTACTCGAAAACTTCGGGCGTGAAGCGCGGGATCTCATCAAACCGGATCGCGGGTGCTGCGGTGAGAGTGTCCCCGATTCCGAATCCATCGTGCCCCACCAATCCGATGATATCCCCAGGATAGGCTTCATCGACTGTCTCCCGCTCGTTCCCAAACAATTTGTGTGAACTGCTGAGACGCACTTTTCGTCCGGATTGTACATGGAGAACAGTCTTATCGCGTTCAAAGCGACCCGACACGACGCGCACGAATGCGATGCGATCGCGGTGGCGCGGATCCATGTTTGCCTGGATCTTGAAAATGAATCCGGTGAACTCCTCATCCGTCGGCTCGACCAGCACCAGATCCCCACCACTAGATCCGGGACCGGTACCGACCGCCGCACGGCCGCGTGGAGCGGCGGAATATCTGAGAAAACTGTCGAGCAACAGTTGGACACCGAAGTTATTGACGCCGGATCCGTAGAAGACAGGAGTCAACCTTCCCGCCAGGACGGCTTTATGGTCAAACGGGGCACCGGCGATTTCAACGAGATCAATCTGGTCGCAAACCTGGCGATATGTGGCGTCGTCCAGACGCTCCCGGACGGTCGGGTCCTCGAGACCGGTCACCTGGACAGGTGCCCGGTAAATGCCGCCGGTAACGCGTTCAAACAGGTGGACTTTCCGTTCTAGACGGTCATAAACCCCCCGAAAATCGGCCCCGTTCCCAAGCGGCCAATTCATCGGCACCGACCGGATGCCGAGCACCCGTTCCAGTTCGTCCAACAGCTCGATCGGATCGCGGGTGGGGCGATCGAGCTTGTTCATGAAGGTGAAGATGGGCACGCCCCGACGCGCACAGACCTCAAACAACTTTCGCGTCTGGGTTTCCACGCCCTTGCCGGCGTCGATCACCATGATTACGGCATCGACGGCCGTCAGGACCCGGTAGGTGTCTTCGGAGAAATCCTTGTGCCCGGGCGTGTCTAGCAGGTTGATGTGGTAGCCCTGATATTCAAATTGGAGGACGGTGGAACTGATCGAAATGCCTCGCTTCTTCTCCAACTCCATCCAGTCCGACGTGGTTGCCCGCTGGTTTTTCCGGGCCGTGACCGATCCCGCGAGTTGGACGGCCCCGCCATAGAGCAGAAGCTTTTCGGTCAGTGTCGTTTTGCCGGCATCCGGATGCGAGATGATGGCGAAGGTGCGGCGTCGGGCAATTTCCTGTCGAAGAGTCACAAGTCCGGAGAGGCTACCTATGACGGCCGGCGGATGGAAAGCGGCGATCGTGATCCCGGATGGAGGCAGGGCAGTTTCAAGATTTTGACTTTAAGGAGGCAGGTGAAACAAAAGACGATGTAAAACTGGACAAAACTCGCTGACTTTATTTAACTGCCGGCATGGCCGAGCCTTTTACGCTACCCGAGCACGAGCAACAAACGCTTTTGGATG
>CAMAUY010000051.1 GCA_945861565.1 Akkermansia muciniphila | reverse complement strand
CATCCAAAAGCGTTTGTTGCTCGTGCTCGGGTAGCGTAAAAGGCTCGGCCATGCCGGCAGTTAAATAAAGTCAGCGAGTTTTGTCCAGTTTTACATCGTCTTTTGTTTCACCTGCCTCCTTAAAGTCAAAATCTTGAAACTGCCCTGGGGCGTCCGAGTTGCTGATTTTGGGTCGACGGAGAGGGCAATTCGCTGCCTCCGGTTTGAATTCTTCAGAAAGTAACACTTGCAGGAACACGAGTTCGGGGGCTACACGTCCGCCCGTTCCTTATGGGAAAAGCCTTAATCATCGCCGAGAAGCCTTCGGTCGCGGCCGACATTGCCAAGGCTTTGGGCGGATTCAAAAAACTCGACGACTACTACGAAAGCGACCACCACGTGGTGGGATCCGCCGTCGGCCATCTTCTGGAACTGACCGTGCCAGAGGAGTACGACGTGAAGCGGGGCAAATGGACGTTTGGCGGCCTGCCACACATTCCGCCTCATTTCGGTCTGAAGCCGATTGAGAAGAGCGAGGGGAAGCTGAAAACCCTGACTAAACTCCTGAAGCGGAAGGATATCGGAGAAATCGTCAATGCGTGTGACGCGGGCCGGGAGGGGGAGTTAATCTTCCGCAATATCATACGCTACACGGGGGCAAGGCAGCCATTGAAACGGCTTTGGCTCCAATCGATGACGCCGGCGGCGATTCGCGCCGGCTTCAACGGGTTGCGGACTGACGAAGAGATGCGGCCGTTGGCGGATGCCTCGGTATGTCGGAGCGAATCGGATTGGCTGATTGGCATCAATGGGACGCGGGCGATGACCGCGTTCAACAACAAGACCGGCGGATTTCAACTGACCACGGTGGGGCGGGTGCAGACGCCGACCCTGGCGATTGTGGTCGAGCGGGAAGCGCGAATTAAGAAATTTGTTCCGCGCGACTACTGGGAGATCTTGGGGACGTTTGGCGCGGTCGCGGGAGAGTATCCCGGTCGATGGTTTGACGAGTCGTTTCGGAAATCGGATGCACGGGACGCCGATGGAGAGCTAAAGCCGGAGAGGGTGTGGGACCGGGCGAAGGCCGAGGCAATCCGAGCGAAGTGTCTCGGGAAAACCGGGATTGTGACCGAAGAGAGCAAGCCGACGTCTCAATTATCTCCCCTCTTGTACGACCTGACCTCCCTGCAGCGGGAGGCGAACGGACGATTTGGGTTCAGTGCAAAGAACACGTTGGGACTGGCACAGGCGCTTTACGAGAAACACAAGGCGCTGACTTACCCACGAACGGATTCGCGGGCACTTCCCGAGGATTATTTGGGAACCGTCCGCGAGACGCTGGGATCGCTGCGGGAAACAGCGTACGCAGCGTTGGCGGGGAAGATCCTTGCATCCGACTGGGTTCGGCCCAACAAGCGAATTTTCAACAATGCAAAGATCAGCGACCACTTTGCGATCATACCGACGGGGCAGGTTCCGCGCGGCATGAGCGAGCCGGAGCAGAAATTGTATGATTTGGTAACCCGCCGTTTCCTGGCGGTTTTTTTCCCGGCGGCGGAATTTCTGGAAACGCTCCGGATCACCCGGGTTGAGAACGAGCCGTTTAAGAGTACGGGCAAGGTGTTGATGAAGCCCGGCTGGCTCGAGGTCTACGGGAAGGAGGCGCAGACGGAGGATGAGGCGCCGACGTTGGTGCCCGTGCAGCCGAATGAGCCGGTGAAGACGTGTGATGTGGAGGTCCGGGAATGTCGGACAAAGCCGCCGCCGCGGCATACGGAGGCGACGCTGCTGAGTGCCATGGAAGGGGCTGGCAAACTGGTGGACGATGAGGAACTTCGGGAGGCGATGAGCGAGCGGGGATTGGGCACGCCCGCCACGCGTGCTTCCATCATCGAAGGTCTGATTTCCGAGCAGTATCTGCTCCGACAGCAGCGAGAACTGGTGGCAACGGCGAAGGCCTTTTCGCTGATCGCGTTGTTGAACGGGCTGGGAATTCAGGAATTGACCAAACCGGAGCTAACCGGTGACTGGGAATTCCAGCTCAAGCGGATGGAACGTGGTCAGTTGAAGCGTGAGGATTTCATGGCCGAGATTCGCACCCTCACCGAGCGGATTGTCGGCCAGACCAAGGCGTACGAGCACGACACGATTCCAGGAGACTTTGGAGTTCTGACGACCCCGTGCCCCAAGTGCGGCGGAGAAATCCATGAAACGTACAAAAAATTCCAGTGTCAGAAGTGCGATTTCGCGCTTTGGAAGATTGTTTCCGGACGGCAGTTTGATGGATCCGAGATCGAAACGCTCATTCGCGAGAAACAAATCGGCCCGTTGCAAGGATTCCGCAGCCGCCAGGGATTTCCGTTTGCGGCCCTCATCAAATTGACTCCCGAGTTTGAAGCGAAGTTTGATTTTGGGGACGACGCTGGCCCGGATGGAAAATCCGAGCCGGTCGATTTCACGGGGCGGGAACCCCTCGGGAAATGTCCGAAGTGTGGCTCCCGGGTGTTTGAGAATGGGATGAACTACGTCTGCGAAAAGTCGACCGGTCCGGCGCGGACCTGCGATTTTAAGACGGGGGCGGTAATCCTCCAGCAGGCGATCGAAAAACCCCAGGTGGTGAAGCTGCTCGCCGAGGGAAAAACCGATCTCCTGAAAGGGTTTGTTTCAAAGAAGACGGGTCGAAAGTTTGAGGCTTTTCTCGTGCTTGGGGGTGGGAAGGTGAGTTTCGAGTTTGCGCCCCGGGAGAAGAAGGCGGGGCGGGCGTCGAAAGCGGCTGCCGGGCCCGCCGTGAAGCTGGATTTCTCGGGTCAGGAACCGCTGGGTGCCTGCCCGAAATGCAAATCAAAAGTCTTTGAAGGCCCGGATACCTATCTTTGCGAACGTAGTCAGGCCGAGAGCAAGAAGTGCGGATTCAGTTGCGGCAAGGTGATCCTCCAGCAACCGGTGGATCGCGAGCACGTGAGGAGCCTCCTGGCGAACCGCAGGACCCCACAGCTGGACAACTTCATCAGCAAGTCAGGGAAAAAGTTTTCGGCGATGCTTGTTCTCGGCGATAAGGGCAAGGTCGAATTCGAATTCCCCTCCTGAGCGGGCCGGTTTGGTGGGGCGATCCGGCCGGCCGTTGCTCAACCTTTGTAAACGATCAGGATTCCGAAATCGGTCAGCATTTTCGAAGTGCCAAGTTCGATGAAGGAATAGTTGATCGTGTTAATGGAAATGATGTTTTCCTGACCGATTTTCTGGAGAACATCGGTGGCAACTTTGTCGAAGTTATCATGTCCGACTTCCCGGCAGTCCCCGTGCCGGATCGTTTTGATCTTAAGCTCGCGAACACCGTCTTTAGCGATCGAATCCAGCGGGGCCAAGGCCTTCTTGATCAGGGTAGCCACCGGGGCATCGCTGACAGGGACCGACAAATGTCTGTGCTCCCGGCCCGGGTTGACGGGGGGGGTAACCGGGTTCTCGGCCTTCGTATTACTCGCATCCGCCGCCGGGATCGAGAGGGTCTTGGAGCACGCTGGGCAGGTGATCTCCTGGCCCGTGGCAGCGGCATCGACTTCGAGCTCCTGCTTGCAGTTCGGGCATTTGAAAACGATGTCCATAAGCCTAGTGGGGATGAAATGCAGGTGCAGTAAACCGGAGGGATTTCGCCAGAATGTTACGGAATTTCCCCGCCGCCGCAAGGTTTCAATACGGGGTCAAATACGGGGTCAGTCAATAGTAATGTAGTACCGTCAGGGAATTCGTAATACTACATTACTATTGACTGACCCCTGACCTCGATCGAAATTCCGAATGCGCTTTACTGGAAAGTTTTTTCCATTTTCTTGATGCGGTCGGATAACAGCGGGTCGGCGGCGGATCGCGCCTTGACGAATTGAAAGACCCGCTTGGCCTCGATGGGATTGCTGCGGACCAGCATTTGAGCGTAATCGAGTTCGATGGCGGAGCGACGAGATTCCGGCGCGTGCTGCCCATATTTGTCGAGCCACGTCTTGAGGGGGGCGGCTCCTTCGGTCATGGCCTGCTGCAGCGAGGCTTCGAGTTGCGGCGTGGGTAGGGCAGGCAGGGCGTTGGCAGCAGCTGCCTCTTGGGCGGCTCGTTCTTCCTTGCTAGGGCCTTCGGTGTCGCGGCGCACCTGACCGTAGTAGGCACGGAACTTAATCAAGCCCCATAGGAACACGACCAATATGAGGGCACCAATTATTTTGCTCATTCGCCGTCAACCCTTTCAATCTTGGCTCCAAGCCGCCGGAGCTTTTCCTCCATCTTCTCGTAACCGCGATCAAGATGGTAAACGCGGTTTACCCGGGTGTCACCTTGTCCCGCGAGTCCGGCGATCACGAGGGCCGCGCTCGCACGCAGATCGCTGGCCATCACCGGCGCGCCGCTCATCGGGCGTCCCCCCTTTACGATCGCGCTGGGCCCTTCGATCGTAATATCAGCCCCGAGTCTCATTAATTCTGCGGCGTGCATGAACCGCGATTCGAAGATCCGTTCGGTGATGACGCTAGTGCCGGAGGCAAGGCACATCAGGGTCATCAGTTGGGCTTGCATATCGGTGGGGAAACCGGGGTAGGGCATGGTCGTTACGTCGACCGGCCTGAGAGCCGAGCCTGCTTTGATGGTGAGTGCTCCTTGGGTGCGTTCCGCGCGGACGCCCGCTTCGTGGAGTTTGTCGAGCACGGCCGTCAGGTGTTCGGGGCGGGCTCCGTGGAGGACGACCTCCCCGCCGGTCGCTGCCGCGGCGGCTGCGAATGTTCCCGCCTCGATGCGGTCGCCAATCACTTCGTGATCGGTGCCATGGAGTTGCTGGACCCCCGTGACGGTGAGCGTGGGGCTGCCGATGCCGGATATTTTAGCCCCCATCGAGTTGAGAAAGTTGGCGAGGTCGACAACCTCGGGTTCGCAGGCGGCGCTTTCGATCAGGGTCACGCCGTCAGCGAGCGTGGCGGCCATCAGGATGTTGGCGGTGCCTAGCACCGTGGGGCCTGCTCGGCCGCCCAGAAAAATGATGGCTCCATGCAACCGGGGAGATTCCGCCCGGATGTAGCCGCTGTCGATCGTCAGTTTGGCACCGAGGGCAGCGAGTCCTTTCAAATGGAGGTCGATGGGGCGAGTACCGATAATGCAGCCACCCGGCAACGAAACCGTCGCGGTTTGCAAACGGGCGACGAGTGGGCCGAGGATGCAGATGGATCCCCGCATTTTTCGGATCAATTCGTAGTCACCAAACCCCTGAATTGTCGCGGCCCGGATGGTCAGGGTTCCGTCTGCGAAATGGACCTCAGCCCCGAGCGACTCCAAAATCCTGGCCATGAATCGCACGTCACTCAGATCGGGAACCCGACGGATGACGCACGTCTCCGCGGTTAAAAGGGTTGCGGCCATGATCGGCAGAACGGCATTTTTCGAGCCGCTAATCTGCACGTCGCCAAAGAGTGGCGTGCCACCGTGTATCAGAAAACTGTCCATTGTGAAACTTCCAGACCGCCGCGCCTGACGGTAAAACCGGGAGATCGGTGGTGGGCGGCACATGCATCGGGTGCGTGGATCCAGACCACATCCAGCAGTTGCCCCCCGCCAACGGTTACGACCCTCCGGGCGAACGCACGATGAGGATTCGATCCCGTCCGCTCAAGTCTTTCTCCATTCGTTGATCCCGCCAATTATTCACGGTGAAGAGGGCGGTTAGGCCGGGAGCCTGGTCATCCCCGAATTCCATTGCCATCCAACCATCGGGTTTTAGCCATCCGCCTGCCTCGGTGGCGAGTCGTCGGTAGAAACTTAAGCCGTCGGGTCCGCCATCCAGTGCTGCAGGGGGATCAAAGTCGCGAACTTCCGGGTCGAGTGACTGAATCACAGCGGTCGGAATGTAGGGTGGGTTGGAGACAATCAGATCAAATTGGAGGCGTGGGTGACCGGGGGGAGTCGCCGTGTGGAGCGCGGCAAATCCATCCCCCTGATGGAACTGAACGCGGTCGGCCACCCCATTCCGGTCCGCATTGCCCCGTGCCACTTCGAGGGCGGGTAGTGAGAGGTCGAGCGCATGCACCTGGCTACCTCGAAATCCGCTGGCAATGCTGATGGCGAGGCAGCCCGAGCCGGTGCCGAAATCGAGCACGGCCGGGTGCGGGACGTTCATTCGATTGAGCAGTTGCAGGGCTTCACGGGCGAGGCACTCGGTTTCCGGGCGGGGGACCAGGACAGCTCGGGTAACGCGAATCTCGTGTTCCAGAAATGCGGTCGTGCCGAGCACGTGTTGGAGCGGCTCGCGACGTGCCCGTCTTTCGAGCAGCGACTCCAACCGGTCGATTTGTCCGGCATCGAGTGATTCATCGAGCCGTAACAGCACCTCGAGTCGCCGGCGTCCAACCGTATAAGCGACCAGTTCCTCCGCGTTCAAGGCTGGCGATTCGACGCCCGCAGCGGTCAGCACTTTTGTTCCCGCCCGGAGGGCGGCTCGCAGGGTCATGGCTGGGGAATCACCCTAAATTATTCGGCGTGGAATCTCCGATCGTCCTCGTTACCGGCCCTTCCACTGCTGATCGTGCGGGTGTAATTTTTCAGCGGGCGGCTTTGCACTGGCGGCGGCGATGATGTTGGTCCCCGGCGTCCAAGGGATCTCCTGAAAATCTAGCCGTAACGTCCGCGGGAAAATCTCCACAGCGTGTCCGAACACATTCAGGGTAACGACTCCGGGTAGTTGGGATGTATCGACAAAGATGACAGGACCGAAGGGCATCGCATTCGTGATGGGGTAGTTGAAAACCGCCGTGATGGGCAGGTCGGTCCGATTGGGCAGCTCCCCAGGGAACGAGAGACTCACCGCGCCGGCCGCCAGCAGCTTGGGTTGCTCAATGCGGAGGACCGGGGTGCCATCCGATCCGCGGTCGAAGGTGATCGTCCACGCCCCATCCCGACGTCGATAGGCCTGGCAGGCACCGAAGACCGTGACATAGGCGAAGAGGGTAAGGAGGAATAGCCCGAACACCTTCCGGAAAGCCTTTTCAAAATCGTCGTTCAAGGGCGGTTACCCTAGCGGGAATCAGGCCTCGATCAATCCACAACCTCAGGGGGAATGAATCGCAATCTCGCACACTTCTAACCCCAATTCATCCCCGCGTTGCATCGGTGAATAACATTATTTAGCGGAAGCTTGCCGCCTCCGACCCGCCGCGAAGACTGAGAACGATTGAAACGATTTTCTCAGGGCGGGGTGGATCCGCCGTCTCGTCCCGTAGCACTCGAGGTCGGTTCATTCCCGGCTGCCCAAGGCCATCGCTCGCCCCCGTCCCGGTTTTGGCGTCGGACTATTGGACTTGTTGCCCTCTTCGGGTGTGCCGTTCTTGGGAGGTTTTTCGCGGCCCACCGCCCCGGGGATGGGAGCGTCCGGACGATCCCGTTGCTGCAACAGGCCTATGTGTGGCAACGCGACTGGACCCTCTCTGTGCACGAAGCGTTGAAGGCTCATGGACGGGAGATGGCTGGGCTTGTGGTCCTGGGTGCTGAAGTTGCCTGGAAGCGGGACGGCCCGCAGGTCTTTCGGGTTGCGCTGGATCATTCGCTGCTGCGAAGCCTCGATCGGCCGGTCGGGCTTTGCCTCCGAATGGGAGGGTACCCCGGAACGTTTGCAACGAACACCCCCGCGGCGAGGGTCCTCGACGATCTGGTCCGCGGTATGATTGCCGAAGCGGTATCCAATCGATTGGATCTAGCGGAATTTCAAATAGATTTTGATTGTGCCGAAAGCCGTCTCGATGGGTATCGGCGGTGGCTGGAGCAGTTGCGTCCGAGGCTGGGGCGGATTTCCCTAACCATCACGGCGCTCCCTGCCTGGCTCAAGCGACGCGAGTTCCGAGCGCTCGCGCGTGCCACGGACGGTTATGTCCTGCAGGTGCACTCGCTCGACCGGCCGCGCGACGTCAGGGCACCCTTCATTCTTTGTGACCCAGACGCGGCCCGGAGGGCCGTCGCGACCGCAAGTCAGCTCGGGGTGCCGTTTCGGGTGGCATTGCCCACCTATGGTTATCTCGTGGCATTTGATGCTGGCGGACAATTCATGGGTTTGTCCGCCGAGGGCCCTGCATCCGGCTGGCCCGAGGGCGCTCAGTTTCGGATCGTATCGACGGATCCGGCCTCCATGGTCGGCCTCGTCCGGGACTGGACGTCACAACCGCCGCCGGGTTTGACCGGAATCCTTTGGTATCGTTTCCCAACCCATCAGGACAAGCGCAACTGGCGGTGGCCGACATTGGCAACGGTGATGCGTGGTGAATTTCCGGCTCCGCTCCTGCGGTTGGAGACAAGGCGGTCGAATCCGAGCGTGACGGAACTTTTCATCTCGAATGAGGGTACCGGCAATTATCTTGGACCGGTCACGGCCCACCTGTCCTGGACGGGAGCTCGATTGGAGGCGCGCGATGGGCTCGCGGGATTTGAATCGGTCGGTGAATCAGCGGAGACGCTCGATCTCCGGTCCGATTGGGTGCAGCTGGGGCCGGGCGAACGTCGGGTGGCTGGCTGGTTACGGTTAACGGAAGAAAAGGAGGTGCAGAGTGAATTGGAAACACAATGATCGGTGGTTGCGATGCGTAGGGACGTTGATGGTTTTGGAGGTGGCATTGGCGTGTGGGCCGGATTTTCCGAACCGTTTTCTCGATGGCGGCGACCCAGTGCTGCTCATGGCGCCGCAAGTCGATTTCCAGAATGAACTTCAACGGATGCAGTTGGTCACGACCGTTCATCGGGCCCGCAGTACCGGGACAACCCGGGGCTTCACGACAGACGCCGCCGGGGTTGATCTCGGGGATTTAGAGACTGCCCTGGCGGGGGCTCCCGGCGCGCCCGCGATGGTAAGCCGCTACGAGATGGTGCGACGTCAGCTCGAGCGGTTCATCGGCAAGATTAAGGAAGAGCCTTCGGGTGAAGACCAGGAGGCTCGTCAATCGCGTTGGCGCCGTGAGATTGAACGGTTGCAGCCGGGGGCGGGACTTCCGGCGGAGTTCGCTCTCTATTTTCGGGGTGCCGTCGCCTGGCACGGAGGCGACGCCCGTGGGGCGAGTGCGGCCTGGGAGGAGGTGATGGCGCTCCCCCCTGCGGCACGGCGATTCAAGTCGACGTGGGCTTCCTATATGCTGGGGCGTGCTTCCGAGAGGTCCGATGTTGTCGCGGCGCGGCGGCGGTTCCAAGAAGTTCGTGCGCTGGTGCGCCAGGGCTTTTCCGATTCGCTGCACCTGGCAGTCGACAGTCTTGGGCGGGAGGCGAAGACGTATTACGAAGCGGGACCCCTCCTACCCGCCTGCGAACTTTACTTGGAGCAATTCGCAGCCGGAGATCCATCGGCGTGCGCGTCGCTCCGGTGGCTGGCGCGGAAGGCATGGGCCGAGGGCGAGGGGACCTTGCAAGGGTTCGCGGCGGATCCCCGCGGGCGGCGATTGATCACGGCGTTAATGATATCCGAACAACGGGTCGAATACGAGCCTGCGGAGGCGACGAAGCAGCAGGTGGATGGCGCGAGATGGCTCGGAATACTGCGAGCTGCCGGAGCCCGTGATGTGGAGGCGGCTGAACAGTTGGCCCTGCTGGCCTATCAATCCGGTGAATTCGCGGCGGCGGGAGAGTGGTTGTCGATCGCTGGATCGAAACCGGCAGCGCAGTGGATTCGTGCCAAGCTGTATCTCCGGGAGGGGCAGGTGGAAAGAGCGGCTCGTTTGCTGGCCTTTTTGACTCTCAAATTTCCGGTCAGCGGTGCCCACCGCTCGAAAGTGGGAATGGCGCCCAATGTTTACTCGGGATGGGAGTATCCGTTCGAACGCGAACCGAATAGGGGAATCGATGACAGTGCCAGCAATCAAATCCTGGGAGAGCTTGCCACGTTGAAGCTCGCACGCGGCGATTATGTTGAAAGCCTCGACACATTTATACGGGCTGGATTTTGGGATGACGCGGCCTGGATTGCGGAACGGGTGCTGACCTTACGTGAACTCCAAGAATATGTCCGAAGGCGTTGGCTCTCGTCGGTTGCAGTTGCCAAGGAAACAGGTGAGCCACGGGTTGAGACGGCGCGGAGTCAGGGGGACGCGGCGGGGCGCGTTCGGCATTTGCTGGCGCGGCGACTCATTCGTGCGGGACGATACACGGAGGCGCGGGTCTTTCTCCCGGAGAATCTGAAATCTTCGCTGGCGGTCTATGCGAAGGCACTCAAGCGCGGTCGCGATCCGCGACTCCCAGCGCTTGAACGCGCTCGCGAATTGATGGTTGCCGCTCGAATTGCCCGATGGGAAGGCCTGGAGTTGATGGGGACCGAATTGGAGCCAGACTACGCAATCGAGGAGGGACAATATGAGAACGGCATCACTCTGGAGGGTCGTCTGGACCCCGAACGGAGTCATGGCAGCTCTCTCGGTTTGACGAATGCTTCACCACGAATCAACCGCGTCAGTCATGGGGAGCAAGTCCGGGCGATGCGGGCGCCGGCGAATCCGGACACCCGTTTCCATTACCGTTATACGGGCGCAGATTTAGCCCTGGAGTCCTCCGGGCTTTTGCCGGACAACTCCGACGAGGCGGCGCGAATATTGTGTGAAAGTGGTTCGTGGTTGAAATCACGCGACCCCAAAGCGGCCGATCGATTCTATAAGACATTAGTACGTCGCTGTCCGAAGACGACTATCGGCAGGGCGGCGTTGGCGCGACGCTGGTTTCCGGAGCTGGATGAGTAGGGAGGGAGTGGTCGCCTTTTTCATTGCAAGTATTTCCCCAACGGTGGGTGCAGCAATTCCTGGATTTCCGGCTCGTCTTGATTGATCGCGGTCACTAGCACGACGCCGGTGTCGATCCGCTTCTCGACCTTCTCACCGCGGAGATGTTTTACCATCGTCATGACGCCGAGGTACCCCATGGCCATTGGGTTTTGCACGACGAGTCCCTGCAGATCCCCCTTCTTGAGGTCGATGGCGAGTTGGGTGCCGGCGTCAAAACCGACGAGTTTCACTTTGCCGCCGGCACGTCCGATGTCCCGCAGCGCCTTGGTCATGGCGATGGTGATGTGTTCGCAGGGACAGAAGATGCCGTCCACTTCGCGGCCCAGGCGGTTCAACAGATTCTGCGATGCCTGGTAGGCGGTTTCGCGTGTCGCGCCGGCGTATTGGTTGGAGGAGAGAATCTTCAGCTCGGGATACGCGGCCTTCAGTCGGTCGAGGAATCCCGCTTCGCGCTCCTCCGTGGCGGCCGAGCCGACGGCGTACCGCAGCAGAATGACATTTCCTTTGTTGCCAAGGAGCTTGGCCAGATGGTCGGCGGCGATTTGGCCGCCCTTGTAATTGTCGGTCGCGACGAAGCTGATGAGGGCGTCGGATTTCAATCCAGAGTCGATGACGAGGACCGGGATTTTCGCCCGCGTGGCCGCTTTGACGGGAGAGACGAGGGCATGCGAATCGAGCGGCGCGAGGACGATGCCGTTGACGCGACGGGCGACAAAATTCTCGACCACCTGAATCTGTTGCTCACGGTCGTCCTCGCGCAAGGGGCCTTTCCAGATTACGTTGATGGGGCTGCCTTGCGCGGCGAGTTCACGTTGGGCTTTTACCGTGCCCGCCTGTATGGACTTCCAATACTCGTGACTCGTCGCCTTCGGGATGACGGCGATGGTCAGCGGAGCGTTAGCGGCAACGATTCGCGCAGCGCTGGCTGCGAGCATTCCGAGGGTGAGGAGGTATCGGAGCGTTTTCATTGATTGATTCCGTCAGGGTTCAGGGATCGGTACTTGCTTCGCTCGGGCGATGGTGCAGATTTTTTTCCAGGTCGTCTCGTCAATCGCAACGCCGGAACATTCTCGGACGGCTTGCGCCCGGGCTTCGGGTTCGCCCGGCAGCTGAATTTCTTGAAATCCCTGGCTGAGCCGGCTCGATTTGACCCATGTTCCGAGTTGGCCTAATTCGGTCGCGAAAAACTCCTGGCCGCAGAACACAGCCGGGTCGAGCAGAAAGGCCATGAATCCATTGGCGACGCGCTCCACACCGGATTTACTGCAACCCGCTCCCGTGAGGGCGCCGGCCAGGACCTCGCAGAAGAGCGATAGCGCGAAACCCTTGTGGCCAGCCATCGGCAGCAATGCGCCCGGCGGTTGGGCGTAGTATTCCTCCGGGCTGGTCGAAGGTTCGCCGCGTCCGTTTACAACCAGACCGGGCGGCAACGATTCGCCCTTGTTGCGGGCGACTTTGATTTTCCCCTCAGCGATGGTCGAGGTGGACATGTCCATCACGAGGGCTGGTCCGCCTGGCATGGGTGCGCCACCGCCGAGTGGATTGGCAGAAAGCCGACGCTCGCATCCGCCGTACGGGGCGACGAGCACGCCGCTGCCATGGGTGTTCGTAAAGGAAAAGCAGACCAATCCTGCCGTCGCGACCATCTCCATGAATTCCCCGATCCGTCCCAAATGCCCGGAGCGTTTCACCGAAAGGATACACGCGCCCTCCTTCTTCGCTTTGGCAATGCCCAAGGTCATGGCGTCGCGTCCAATCACCTGGCCGAATCCGAAATCGCCATCCAACACGAGGATGCACGGCTGTTCCCGAATCACGGTGAGGCAGCCGTGCGGATTCACCCAGCCGCGCTGCACCCAATCAACGTATTCGACGATGCGAATGATGCCGTGCGAGTCGTGTCCCTTGAGATTGGAGAGCACGAGTGACTCGGCGACCTGGCGCGCGACGACTGAAGGAATCGCGCTGTGCTCGAAAATCGCGGCGGCGAAGTCCGTAAGAACCGGGGCGGCGAGGGTGGGCATGGTTTAGGAATTCACGATTGCCATGGCGCGCACCGGTGAGCCGTCGCACCCTTCGAGATTCAACGGGGTTGCTGAGAATAAAAATTCGCGAGTTGGAATCTGGTCCAAATTAACGAGGCATTCGATGATGAGCACGTCGTTTCCCAGCAGAACGATGTGCGTGTCGTTGGGATGAAAATCCACCGAGCCGGTTTCAACGCCGACGAGTTCGACGCCGCACTCGACGAAAAACTGGGCGGCGTCGGTAGTGATATCTGGGAATTCGGTAAAAAAATCATGCTTCATCCAGCGTGCGGCCCAACCGGTGTGCAAGATGGCTTTGCGGGTACGCCGCAGGTCCGGCCCCGACGCCACCAAGTCGGCACGCGTGATGTGGGAACGGCTGCCCTTACCGCGTAAATCGACGAGTGTGGCCGGCCCGTAGGTACGTTCCAACGGCACTTGGTCGATGGTCTTGCCCGTATCGAGGAAATGATACGGCGCATCCATGTGCGTGCCGCAATGAATGTTCATCGCGAAACGACTCGAGTTCACATGGCGCTCCTCCGGGGTGGTCCGACTCGCCCGGTCCAGGAATTTCGTCTCCACGGACGGCCAGCCTGGCCACGGGGGCGTCGCGGTGTTAATGGGATGTGAGAGGTCGATGATGCGATGCTTCATGGTGAGAGTTTGGTTCGACGGCCGGTTCGGTTTGACTCAATTGCGGCTTCGATAAGGCGGAGGCCAGCCCATCCATCTTCTGCCGTCACGGGGACGGTCTTACCTGCCGACAGCGCGGCGATGAACGCCGCAACATGTGCGGTGACGCTGTCATAAAAGCGATTGCCGCCCGCGAAGTAATCTGGCTGAAAGCGCTGGGCATCATCCGGCGTGGCATGCCAGAGCGTGACGGCATGCTGCACGTCGTCCACGATCACGACCCCTTGGGTGCCGGCAAGTCGAAGATGCTCCACCGTACGGGCCTGCCCTTCGCGCCAACCGGCGGTGATGCTGCCGACCGCGCCACTGGCAAATTGAGCAATCAGCGAGACGTTGTGTGGCCGGTTGCGCGACGGGCCGTGAAAAAGCGCTTGCACGGAAACGATCTCTCCACACAGGAACCGCAACAGGTCGATGTGGTGCGAGAGGAGAGACGTCAACAACGCGTGGGGTTGGGTGGCAACTTTTGCGGGCACCCCATCACAGACATGAAACGCCACCTGGCACACGCTGCCGACGCAGCCGGCGTCGAGCAGTTGCTTCGCCTTCTGGTAGCCAAACGCGAAGCGACGGTTGTAGTCCACGCCGAGTTGCACCCCGCCTGTCCGAGCGGCGCGAACAAGCCGGGCGGCTTCGGCGGCAGTGCCAGCCAATGGCTTCTCGCAGAACACGTGCAGGCCCTGGCGGATCGCGGCCAGAACGGGCTGCAAATGCAAGCGGTCGGGCGTGGCGACCGTGACGGCATCCAGGGGTGTGTCCGCCAGCATTTTCTCGAAGCTCGAAAAAGCCTGTGCCTTTGAGCCGGCCATTCCGAGAGTCTCTGCCTTTGCGAAGTCGATGTCGCATACCGCCAGAAGTGTGGCGAGATTCGATTGTCGAATCGCGTTCGCGTGCAGGGTTCCAATCGCGCCGCATCCAATGACGCCCATGCGAAGGGGAGTCGTCCTTTTCGTGAACCGCCCCCGGCTGCCCTGCCCACGAACCGACCGTTGCTCTGCCCTCTCCGCCACTCCGAGTGGGGGAGCGGGTGCCCGAAGGGCGGGTGAGGTGGTGCTTGGGTTCATGGCATCACGGCGTGCACTGTTAAGTTCGGTGGGTTCTCTCCCCGCTCCGAGCGAGGGAGAGGGTGGCCGCAGGCCGGGTGAGGAGGTGCTCTCGTTCATGGTCCCAATTCACGTCCGTTCGCTGGAAAACTCGACTACGCATGGCGCCTCCGGTTTTGCGCGAGCGTCACGGCCAGGCGCATCGCTGCCTGCATATTTCCGGCATTCGCCTTGTTCTGTCCGGCGATGTCGAAGGCCGTGCCGTGGTCCACCGAAGTGCGGACGATGGGCAGGCCGAGAGACACGTTCACCGTGTTGTCGAAGTCGAGCAGCTTCATCGGGATGTGGCCCTGGTCGTGATACATCGCCAGAACGAGTTCGAATTCGCCCCGCAGTGCCTGTAGAAAAATTGTGTCCGCCGGGAACGGCCCGTGGGCATCAATGCCT
Organism: Akkermansia muciniphila; assembly: GCA_945861565.1. Classification (GTDB taxonomy): domain Bacteria; phylum Verrucomicrobiota; class Verrucomicrobiia; order Limisphaerales; family UBA9464; genus SIBK01. Next base: position 21,234 of record CAMAUY010000051.1, on the reverse strand, counting down.
TCGGCGCGGGCCGTGGCAACGGCGGGGGCAATGACCCGGGAGTCTTCGGAGCCAAAGAGCCCATGTTCTCCCGCGTGCGGGTTCAGGCCGCAGACGGCAATGCGCTGGCGCGGCAGCCCGAGCCGGTGGAGCGTCTTGTGTCCGATTCGAAGCGTTTCGAGCACGCGCATCGTGCTCAGATCACACGCCTGTCGCAGCGAGCAGTGGGTCGTAACGTGCAGCACACGGAGCCGCTCGTTGATGAGCAACATCCACGACTCGTTCACCCCGCAGAGTTCCGCGATGAATTCGGTGTGGCCGGTGAACGCCACGCCGGAAAGCGTGACGGCCTCTTTGTTCAACGGTGCGGTGACCATGGCATCCGCGTCGCCGCGAAGGCAAAGTTCGGCGGCGCGGCGGACATACGCGAGCGCGGCGCGACCGCAGTCTGGGTTTAGTTGGCCAATCGGCGGAGTGGATTTGAGTGAGCCGGGGCTTTGCACGGTGACGTTCGTGAACTGCCCAAGTTGGCGGCCCGTCTGGGCCTCGATGAGTGCCCACGCGGCGGGGTCGCCGATCACAATCCAATGAGCCAGTGTGCGCAGGGCGTCATTGGCCAGCGCCTTCACGACCACCTCCGGGCCGATCCCGGCGGGGTCGCCGATGCTAATCGCGATTTTGAGAGAAGAACTCATGGGGTCGCGCGACGTCTGAGAGCAGGCGGAATATTTGCAGTCTGGCGCGACAGAAATGTCACCGCACGCACGAGGCTTTGGTCGCTGCCGAAGCCGCCGGGTTTCGTGCAAACAGTCAAACCGTCGGCCGTACCGCCGGTGAATTTTCCCCAGGCAAGGCCGGAAACAATTTCGCCGCAAAGAGTGATGGCCAGCGGGCGCAGGCTGCGACAAACCAGCAATGCGGTGTCGCCGCCGGTCAGCACGAGACTGCCGACGCAATGCGCGTGAAACAACGGCGCCAGCGCGCAGAGTTGGCGGAGAATGACCCGATCCGGTTGGCGGTGCACCGGCACGCGGAGGATGACATTGCATCCACTCGTCAGCGCGGCGGCGGCGTCTCTCGTCGTGAAGCGATTCAATGCCAGCGAGGAAGTGGGTCTCTGGCGGGTGAGTTTCTTCAATTGACGTTCGGTGACCGGATTATTCGAACCCGTCACGATGAGGGTGTTGTTTGGGGCTTCCTCGCGGGCACGGGAGGAAGGGCGTTGGCTGCGGGGAATGCCGTGGTCGGAAGCTCGACGTTTCAGGAGCTTCGCGAGTTCCCCAGCCAACGCTCCTGAACCCGCGAGCAGCACGCGATGCTTCGACCGCAGTACGACGCCTGCTAGACAGGCCAGATCCCGTTCAGTTGTCGCATCGGCCAAGATGAAGCGATGTCGTTGCTCGATGGCACGGGTGACCTTGGCCGCCGAAACAGGGGACGTAATGGAGCTGAATTCCAACAACCCTTGAACGCGGAATCGTTCCTGGAGATCCAAGGTGTCGCCCCCGCGCACATGCAGGATGCCGCTCCGCACGGTTCGGCCCTGGGCTGGATTCGCCGGACAGACTAGCGCCGTCGTGAATCCTCCGGCGCGCCGCGCCGCCTCCACTTCCGCCACGATGTTGCCCTGCCCGGTTGAGTCCATCTTTTTGTAGAGGACCGGCCACCCACCCTTGCGCAACCGGGCGCACGCCTGTCGCACCTTCCGCCGCGCGTCCGCGGATGTGTCATGCCGACTGTACGTGCTCAGAGCGACGACGTGCGTGTCGAGTGAACGCAGGCTGCGAGGCGCCAGGGCTACGGCGACCGCAAATCCGTTGTTGGCGAAGGCCGCGGCCGTATCCGTTGCGCCCGTCAGGTCGTCGGCAATGATTCCGTAGCGGGCAGTATTTTGCCGGCCGGACGTACGCTTGAAAGGTTGAGCGGCGTTTAGAGTTTGCACGGGGTTTTCGTTGCGGCGAATCGGAAGGCTGATGCCGAGAGCCATTTCTGTGGGGCACTGTGGGTCAGGTCTCCGGCCTGACCCTGGAGATTGGCCAATTTCAGGTGTGCGTGTCCCAGGGGAAAATTGGCATTTAGAAAAGCCGCGGAGCGGCGACAGACCGTAGCCCACGGCGTCAGCCGTGGGACAACGTTCGAACAAAACGTAAGCTCCGTTAGGGGCGACAGGGCTATGGGATAACGCACCTTGTGCCAGATTCTCTTTCGCCCCTCCGGGGCTTTTGCGCGATGCACCTTGGAACCCACGGCTGACGCCATGGGCTACGTTCTGACGGCGCTCCGCGCCTCTGGAGTGCGCCTCAGCTGTTAGAAGCGCGTTCATTTTGTATTCCCAGAATGGCCAATCTCCAGGGTCAGGCCTCCGGCCTGACAGTTCGGGGCTGCTCTGCAGCCGTGTTCCTTTGCTAGCTCCTTGAACAGCGTTCGCGGAGTCAGAGACTCCCGCGACCGGCAGGCCGGGGGCCTGCCCCACATGCGCCAGACCGCGTGCCACCGCTGCTGCAAGTTTGAGTTGGCCCCGCATCGTCGAGCCTTAGCCCTGGTACCGGAGATAGACCGTCTTCTTCTGGAGATAATGCTCCAGGCCGTGCCGGCCATCGTCGCCGCCGGCCCCGCTCTGTTTCCAGCCGCCATGGAAGGCATGGATCGATTCACCCGGACCGCGGTTGATGTAGAGTTCGCCGAATTCAAGGTCGCGAACCGCACGCATGATGCGATGCACGTCGTTCGTGAACAGGTACGCGGCGAGGCCATAGCGACAATCGTTTGCGAAGCTCAGGCCTTCTTCGAAGTTGGAGAATTCCATCACCGGCACGACCGGGCCGAAAATCTCCTGTTGCATTATTTCCATGTCCTGCCGGACATCGGTCAGAACCGTCGGCTCATACCAGTAACCTTTGCTGAAGCCGCGTCCGGTCTTGCGCTGCCCGCCGGTCGCGACGCGCGCACCCGCTTTCACGGCCCGCTGGACATAACCCTCAACCTTCTCCAGCTCCTGTCGGTTGACCTTCGGGCCGATTTGTGTGCCGGCTTGCAGCGGGTTGCCGACCTTGAGTTTTTGAACGGCGGCGACAAAACGAGCGAGGAATTCCTTGGCGATCCTTTTGTGGACGTAGGTGCGCTCGTTGCAGATGCACGTTTGACCGCAGTTGAGGAAGCGTGAGAAAACGGCGGTCGCTACGGCTTGATCGAGATCGCAGTCGTCCATCACGATGAAAGGCGCTTTGCCGCCGAGTTCCAGCGAAACCAGCGTGACGTTGTCCGCCGCGCTACGGGCGATGGCTTTACCTGTTTCGACACTGCCCGTGAAGGTGATGAGGCGCGGAATTGGACTGCGGACCAGCGCAGCACCGACGGTTTCGCCCGGCCCGGTGATGATGTTCACGACGCCCGGTGGCACGCCGGCCTCGTTGGCGAGTTTGGCGAGTTCGAGCGCGGATAGCGGTGTGTCTTCGTGCGGCTTGAGGACGATGGTATTGCCGGCGATAAGGGCGGGCGCGATTTTACGGACGGCGACGGCCATCGGGTAATTCCAGGGAATGATGCCTAACACGACCCCGACCGGCTGGCGGAAAATCCAGAGCTGCTCGTTCGGCTTGTCCGCTGCGAGAATCTCCCCTTCGATGCGTCGGTCGAACTCGGCATAATAACGGAACCAACTATTGCCGAAATCAATTTCACCCAGCGCTTCGCCCAGCGGTTTGCCTTCTTCCTGCGAAAGAAGTCGGGCGAGCCGCTCGCGATTCTGGTCGATCAGATCGGCCCATTTGCGGAGTACGTTGCCGCGTTCGACACCGGTGCGACGACCCCAGTCGCGCTGGGCTTTCTTCGCAGCCGCAAGCGCCGCCTGGATGCTGCGCTCGTCGGCAATCGGAACCGTTGCGATGGTTTCTTCGGTGGCGGGAGACAGAACGGGAGTGGTCTGTTTTGTGGTTGTCCACTGGCCGTTAATGAACATGCCGTAGTCGTTCATGGGAGGATCGGATTGAGTTGCTGCGATTCGATGTTGAGGTTGGCGTGAGAGCTCGAAGGGAGCTCCTGAAATTCAGGAAAAAACTTCCTGTTTTTCGATCTGATTCAGTAAAAGACTTCCTTCAAGAGCCCGTGACCTCCACTTGGACGCCCTGAGTGGCGGACTTGTCGAGGAACAGCGCTCGCTTCCCCTGCGTGCCCTGATGAATGGCCGGGGCGGTGGGCAGACCTAGCGGCGGGAGTTCGGCGAAAGCCTGCTCGACCCGGTCCACCTTGAAGCAGAAGTGATGGAGGCCGGGGCCGTGCTGATCGAGCCACTTTTGCAGTGGATGATCCGCGGTCAGAGGTTGGACTAATTGCAATTGGGTGTTGCCGAGGTCCAGATGGGTCAGGCGGATTGTGCCTTGGTTCACGACTTCACTGTAGAGCAGTTTCAGTCCGACGAGATCCCGCCAAGTTTTCAACGCCTCTTCCGTATCGGGCACGACGATCGCGAGGTGGTCGAGCGAACGGAAGACGGGGTGGGAAAGGGAAGGGGATTGATCCGAGGGATTCATTTTTTTTGCCAGTCCGTCCGGGTGGAGCGTAGGACGGCATCCAGCAGTACCAACGGCTCCGGGCCGGTCTGATGAATCGCCGCGACCACTCCGGCGGGAATGCCGAAATGATCATGAGCTGAAAGGGCGCGCTCCTCACCCGCCATCCGCACGACACCGTGACCGCGAACGACCGAGGCGGCGCAGAAGCGGTCGGGTCGCAGCTCCAGACCGCGCGGCGTCACCCGCGCGACGGAAAGTTCGAGTCCACCGATGCCGTTGCGGTCGGTCGCCTCGGCCGGAATGAGAGCGTAGCGAACGCAATTGAATTTTTGCGCGGCCTTTTCAATTTCACGTTCGAGTAACACGGTGCCATTGAGCAGGTGACTCAGCACGGGCACGGTGTTCAGTTGGTCCAGCGGCTTCGGCTGTGGCTCGACATCGAGAAAGACGCCCCAGCCGCCGCAGGTGAGGGAGCCGAAGATGAACGGGACATTGTGAGTCTGGGAGCCGATATTGGTGTAGCCGTGGCGTGTGTTCGGCGGAATCGGCATGGCGTACGCTTCCGTTAGCTCCGCCTTGGCTTCGCCCAGCACAGTATAACCGTGCATGGGATTATATCCGAGATGGATCTCCACGCCTTCGTGGTGCAGGTGATAGGGAACGTCCGACCGCTCCCCATCAAGCCAGGCCAGGTTCCACGAATGATGATCCCCATAGACCAGGGGCACGATGGTGATGCCCAGACTCGGAACGACAAAGCTCCCTTGTTCCGGCGCACCGGTGTCTTGGGTGAGGTGAATCCCGTTTTCCCCCGTGATCGCCTCCATGTGGGAAACAAAGCGGTCCCGGACGCGGGTCAACTCGAACGCCGGCGCAGCGGCGCACGCTCCATCGAGGGCATCCACCGTGCGGGCGATATGGGTGCAGTAGTGATGAAACGTGGAGATCAGGGCGCGGACATCGTGACCGACGGAATCCATCGCTCGATTGGAGAGAGCCGCGAGGAGTTCGTCCGCCCGCAGGAGCTGCACTTGGGCGAGCGGGTTCGACACGGCAACATTCCTGAGTGCCGTCCGTGTGGCGTGAAAGGCACCAATGACATGGGCGCGCAACGCATGGCTGTAGAGTCGGGCGAGGGTGATGTCACGGTCGCTGATACCCGAGAATACACGGCCCCGCTCGTGGCTGGCGCAGGTGAGATCGGCCAGCCGTTCGTAGTTCGCGTGCATCCGCAACCGACTGGTCTTACAGGCGTCATTCATGGGTCAGGAGCAGGGTTTCGGGCCTCGGCCGAGCTTGGCGAAGTTCTCACGAACCGCCCGAATCAGGAGGTTGACATCCGCTCCTAGAGCAATCATTTCGAAACCCTGATCCCGGCGTTTGATCGATTCGTCGACGCTGCGAGAGAGAATGCCCGACGCGATGCCTTTCGTTGCGGCCTTGGCTTGAATTTCCAGGATTTTCTCCGCAACGCCAGGAGATTCCCATTGTCCGAGAAAACCGCGACTCGACGACATATCAGCCGGCCCGAAAAAGATGGCCTCGATGCCGGGGACATCAAGAATTTGATCAATATTCTCGGCCGCTTCCTGGGTTTCGATCAGCGGTATGAGGAGCGTCTCCTCGTTGGCGTAATGCAGATACTCATCAAACTCGAGCCCCCATTTCACCGCTCGTTCGCCCCCGACACCCCGAACTCCGCGTGGAGGGTAGCGCCCAAAACGAAAGGCCCGCTCCACGTCCGCCCTCGTGCCGACCATTGGCAGGATCACCCCATGGGCTCCGATATCGAGAACACGCTTGATGGTTCCCTGTTGCACTTCAGGAATCCGCACAAGCGCGCTGGTTTCCGTGCCTCGCACCACGCGGATATGCTCCATGATTTCGCGAAAATCCAGGTGGCCGTGCTCCGTATCCACGACAACCCAATCAAAGCCAAGCGCCACAGCCATCTCCGTGACGTTCGGGCTCTCGAGAGTGACCCAAAGTCCGTAGGTGGTCTGTTTGTTTTGAAGTTTTCTTCGCAGCGGATTCTGGATCATGCAGGTTTCGGACTCGTCAAATTGTTTACCGCGGTCGTTGCGCCGGCGCCTCGTAATCTTTGTGCCACTGCTGGCTCCAAAGTTTCTCAAGCTTTACCGACTCGCTGTGGCCATCGTAGAAGACAATGTTCACGGCACCCGGCAGCAGATTCTTAGGATCAAATTTGTCGTTGACCGCTGGTTTGGCCGAACCGGCCGCGTGACGCGGGACAGCGAACCGAGACATGCCGGTGTTGTCAAGACCCCCTAGGTAAAGGTTCCTTGGCGGCTTGTCGGTCACCTGGGGCCACCCATCGACCCAAACGGAATCAAGATGGACCGGGGTTCGGGATGGGCTGGCGATGTCACCCTCCGATCGGAACGCATTTTTTACGGGAGGATACCCTCCATCGGGCGGCGGCCAGTCACCCGAATAAAGCCACGCGTTCAAGGCGTAACTGCCTTGAAGCTTTTCCCAATACCAGGCTTGGTCGAGTGTTCCAAGATAGACGTCCGCCCCGAGCATCTGCCCCAGGCGCTTGCCGATCGGCGGTGGGGCGGATGGACAGAGTCGGACCTTCTCGACGCTCCCGTAACTTTGCATCAGCGGGCGCAGCCAGATCCCGGACTGGACGTTGTACGGTAGCGTTTTGCCGGTGTCGTTCGCATAAAAGAAGAATGCCAGGCCGAGTTGCTTGACGTTCGAAAGGCATTGAATCTCCTTCGCCTTCTGTTTGGCGCGTCCGAGTGTGGGCAGGAGCATGCCCGCGAGGATCGCGATGATGGCAATGACAACGAGCAACTCGATCAGAGTGAATCCCGGTTGCGTGGCTCGTGGGTGGAGTGGTGACTGGGCTGCTTTTGGGATTTTCATAATGCTAGGGAGAAAAGGTCACGGGGAGGAATTGCGGGTGCTGTGGTCCTGGAGCCAGAATATATCCGGGTTATTTGCCATGGAAACTCCAAAGCCCGCCGTCGTCAGCGGGACGGTGCGCGGATCTTTCCAGTGATGAATCTCGACATGGCCATCGGCGAAGGACATCCCGGAGGCGCCGTTGTGATAGTTAGCGGGCGGATCCACCAATTTCCGTAGGCTGGGATTATCAGGGTATCCGGTCATATCAACGCCAAAAAATCCGGCGTTGATGGTCTCCGGGCGCTCTTCGATAAACACCATGCCCATACTCGGACTAAAACCGTTGATGGAGCTCAATTTTCGGAACACCTGCCAGCCGCCCCCTGGACCCTTCGACACGTACGGAGGGGTATCTGCCGGAAACCAGGGTTCTGTCTGGCCGGGCCCACCCATCCATCCATCGATTTCATAGCTGCGGATCCGAGGCACTCGCTTACCCTGCTTATTGATGCCGGTTGAGACGTCGGAAGGGCATCTCCAGATGGAAAGTGAGTTCCCGCAATACGGCCAAAGCGGGCTTTGTTTCGTGTATTTATCCGAGTCCCAATTGCTATCCGCCGTTGGAAACTCGAGAACCATCCAACCGCCATTCCATGCCGGACCGGTCCAATTCGGAATGTGCCGGCCCCCCAAAACCCAGTCCGCCGGACCGATCAGTTCATCGCTGTTGTCTTCCGAATACATCCGCCACGCGAGCATCAATTGGCGGTTATTGTTCATGCAACTAATGCCCCTCGCCTTGGCTTTCGCCCGCCCAAGTGTCGGTAGCAGCATTCCTGCCAGGATGGCGATGATGGCAATGACCACCAGCAGCTCAATCAGGGTAAACGCGCCCGACTGCACGCCGGGTAACACGCCGGGAGATCGAGGCCGATCTCGTTCCGGCAGATTCATCGCCTTGAATTCCATTTGCATGCACGCGCCGGCGAACCGGTCGGCTATTGCTTCGTTCGATAGAATTTTGCGATTCCCACCGCATCGATCGCGTACGGACTGATCGCATTCGTAACACTTGTCCACCCCCCCGTCACAGCCTCGGCCGATTGCAGGACGCCGGTGAAGGTAAGGGTCACTTGCCCGTTCAACCGGGCGATCCGGACCGTGGGCTGTGCTGCCGGCACCGCCTCGATATACAAGGACTTGGGACCCGCCGGGTTCCCGGTGACGTGGACAAGCGACGCGAATTCACTTTGCCAGTGGAGATCGACCCAGTTGGCAGTCGCCCACCCGTTGCCATCCCCATTGAGATGAGACTGAAAGGCTGTTTCGAAGTTGCCATCCTCGACCTGATTCGTCGTTGATCCCTCGGCAATCAAGAGCACGTCATCGATATAGAAATCGGTTGCGATGGGTCTTGAATCGATGCCAAACGAGAAACGACTGGAGGTTGACGCGGGGATGATTGTGGCGGTGTATTCGTGCCACTCGGTATCGAATGCTGTGTTGGCCCCTTCACCGCCGGACGTTATGGCGGAACTTAGGTCCACCCGCTGCGAAGGATCCGCACCTGGCACGTCGGTCGAAAAAGTCACTCCGACGGGCGCGTTGGCTTCGGTTTTCACCCAATACGTCAATGTATAGGGCGTGCCCGCGGTTAAGGTCAGAGGTGTGTAGTTTGCCCGGGGCGATGCCCGGTTGACTCGCAACGCCCGGCCGCCGCTATGCACTACGGCGGGGGTGCCTTCGATCGTGAGCGCCTTGGGACCGTCGGGTTGGCCAAACGTGTGAACCTGCCACGCATACTCGCTATACCAGTGCCGATCCACCCAATTCGCGGTCGCCCAGCCAATGCCGCCCCCGGCGCCATCAAAATGGGACTGATACGCCGTTTCGAATCCACCATCCTCGACCAGGTTGGTCGTCGATCCGCGGACCACGAGTACAACGTCATCAATGTAGAAATCAGAGGCTGCCGGTCTTGAATCGATGCCGAAGGCGAAAATGTCCGAGGTCTGCAAAGGACGGAGGGTTGCAGAATATTGATGCCAATTCGTGTCCTTGGCCTTGCTCGATCCGTAACCTCCAGCCAACACGGATGATCCTAAATCGGTCAATTGCGGAGGGTAAACTCCCGGGACATCTGTGCCAAACGTCACCCCGATGGGAGCTGCCTTTTCGGTCTTCACCCAGTACGTCAGCGTGTAAGTGGTGTTCGCGTTCAGGCTGAGACCCGTATAGTTGGCTCGCGGGCTGCTCTTGTTCACGCGCAATGACGCATTGCCGCTGTGAACACCGGGAACGGGTTGTGCCCGGGCGTGGGTTGAAACCAGAGCCAGGATTAGGACGGCAAATCCAGTAGGGAAGCGAACTGCGGGCGGTATGCCGTTCATAGGGTGTCGGGTTGGATCTGTGTCTTCTCAACCGACGTTCACGGCGCACATCAACAGCGTATCCAGTCGTGGGGCGTTGAAGGAGACCGTGCCGCGGTGTTCGCGGGTCTTCAATGCCTTGCCGTCAGGCAGAAGCTTCACCGACTTCACCCGGCTGGGCAGGCGCAGGGTAACGGCGATGCCGTCGACGGGTAGGTTGGGCATGTCTTTCTGGAAGTTCACCAAACTCAGTACGTAGCGGCTACGGTCGGGCTGATGAAAGAGGGTGGCTTCGACGGCCGAATGCGTGGTGACTTCAAACGAATAGTCCTTGTGCAGCAGGCGGATAAGATTAATGAAAGTTGGGGCGAGCCCCTCGACCGTCTCGAGCAGACTCGCGCAGTAAATCACACGGCCCTTGCCGAATTGATTGAGGATTACTTCAGGCTGTTCCGTCGGTATCCACGGAGGATTGCTGTGGATGCTGGAGAATTCGCGCGGGTCCGACATGGGCTTGGGCAACGTTTTAGTGGCCAGCACCGTCGCGCCGGATCGGGCGCGAACGTCCATCCCGGGGCCCCGCACATAGGCCGGATATTTCGTGTCCCAGCCGGGGAACGCGTCTCGGCCAGCGGCGGCCGGAGCAATGTAGTGCTCGTGCTCCGTCCAATCGGGTTTGCCGATGGACGCACCGAAGACGTCAGCGAGCAGGAAGTCCGCCTGTAACTGGCCGCGTTGGTTTACGAGGGACGTGCCGCCGCTGGCGTAGAGCGCGCCGCCGGCCCGTACCCAGTCACGAATGGCGGCGGCTTCCTCCGGGTCCATGAAATGCACGTTGGACAGCACCAACACGCGCGTGCGGGCCAATTTTGCAGCGAGGGATTTCTTGGTGATGACGCCGAATGGCAGATGATCGGCCATGAGCCAACGCGCGGCCAACATGGAACTCGCGGTGTGGGTGTCCGCCGCGGTGTCGGCTTGCATTACGGGCTTGCCGTTCTGTTTCATGTCGAACTTGGAGTCGAGGCTGTAATACACCGCGACATCCGCCACGCGTTCGCCGCCGACATGGGCATAGTACGGTTTGAGTCGGTCGAATATGCGCCCCATTCGCTCGTGGGCGTGTGGGTTTACCGTGCCGACCGGGTCAATGGCGTCGATGAAGATGAACGCCGCGGCATCGGCGATGCCGGCGCTGGCTTTGGCCTCGAGGAGCGGCTCGGATTTCTTGCCTGTGTGGTCGCGCAGTTCGACGGAAAAACTCGTCTCATAACCGAAGGGCCGGCGGACGGTGAGGTCTTCGAGCATCTTGCGGACGAAGGATCCTTGCAGCGCGTCCCCATAAAAATCGCCCTGCAGAAAATCATTTTGAGCGAGGAGCGGCCAGGAAGCACCGTGGCCCCAACTGCGCGGGTAGGTCGAGGCCTGATGTTCGACGGAGGTGTTGGGTTTCAGTTGCTTGACGGTGCGTGTGCAGATCGCCGCAAAATCGCCGAGCCATTCCTCGCGTTTGCGTGCCAGCGTCACCCAGCGTTCGTCAAGCCAATTGACCGTCGTTGGCATCTCACCGCCGACTTCGTCCGCCCAGCGTTTGCGGCAATAGCCGCAGTAACAGACGCCCGGCCAGAATGTCATGTCGAAGCGCAACCCCTCGAAGGCGAACCGCTCGCACATCTCGCGAACCCAGGCGCGGACGTATTCGCGGTAGGGCGAATTTGGGCAGACCAGGCCGTGCCGGCTGGTCGGGTTGATCGGTTGCCCCGTTGCGTTGGTGATGCGCCAGTCGGCATGCTGGTCCGATGCCCAACGATCGAAGATGAGGCTCACGTAGAGCACCACGGCGATATTGTGCCGGTGACAGCGCTCGATCATCTCGGCGACGATGTCGCGCCCCTTTAATCCGCGATGCTGCTGGCCGATTTTCGTGGGATAGTTGAATAGGCCGACGTGCGATTGCGCGTAGCAGACAATGGACTGCGCTCGCGACGTCACGAGCCGTTGCACGTATTCGTCGGCATCGAACTGGGAGAGAAATTGTTCATCCCAATCCGGAATGTGCATGTCGATGACGGCACGGCGCCAGGCGTGTTCGTACCAGCGGGGATTCCCAATGCGGTTCGGTTCGCCGAGGGCAGCGGGCGCGGCAACGAGGCGGGAGGACAGCGCGGGCAACGCGGCCAGCGCCGTGACGCCAGCCGTGGTGCGGGTGAGAAAATCTCGACGGGACACGGGCGCATGGCCGTCGCGGGGACAACTTTCCTGAGGGTTCACAACGGACACTCTAGGTCGAAGTGAAAACAGCTTCTCCCGGAAATCAGGAAATCTCTTCCTGTTTTCCGAGCAATGCCTTGGGCGACATGCCCAGCAACGAGCGGAACGTGGAGTTGAAATGGCTGAGACTCTCGAAGCCGGCCGAGAAGGCAACCGAAGCAATGGACTGCCCGGGTTGCGCCAGCAACGCCAGCGCGCTCTGGATGCGTAGTCCCTGGAGGTACTTGACCCAGGACAGCCCGAGCGCGTCGCGAAACATGGTGTTGAAGCTGGACTCGCTCATTCCGGCCAACCGCGCCAAGGCCTCTCCGTAAACGGGCTCGGCGTGATGCTGCCGCAAGTGTTGCAGCACTCGGTCGAGGCGTTCCCAATCCATTGGGCGTGACGTGGACTTCGGGATGCGTCCCAAACCCCGTTCCCAGCGCGCAAGCGTCACCAGGACTTGTACCAAAGAGGCCTGCAAGCGCAGTTCCCAGCCGAATCGCTGCGCCTCGAACTCGGTCGCCCCCAAACGAAACGCCTCCGTGAATTCCTTCAGCAATGGGCCGCTCAGTCGGACATTGCGTTGTTTCAATGGTTGGGTGGCTGTAAAACGCTGCAACAAGAGCGTGCTCACCCCGGGCGCAATCCAACTCACCAGGGCTGTCGGAAAAAAGTAGAGGGTCACATACTCGACCGGGTGCGATTTGATCTCATACCAATGCGGCACTTGCGCGCCCATGAGCAACAGATCGCCCGCCCTCCGTTCCACCGATTCTCGGCCCGCGTAGAGAATGCCCGAGCCGTGGAGTTGCAAGGAAATTTCGCAAAACGAATGCCGGTGTGGATGCGGAATGGTTGAACGACCCGCCCGCACACACCCGCTCTTCACCCAGATGCGGCTGTCGGGACGTTCCGGTGGCCCCGCCTCCTCGACTTCCGAGAGCCAGGCCAGATCCGGCGTTTTCTTGAGTTTTCTCAACTCACGCGGCGCAAAACGAGTTTTCTGATTGTTCAACACGGTCTTCCTACCTCGGACTCAAGAAACAGAGTCGCCGGCAAACCGATTCTATCCACACGCCCGACCCCTGTCACGGATCGGCTCCAGCAATTCCGCTTGTCACCCGTGCCAGCGAGTGCGAAAAGTGTTGGCTCCCGATGCCCTCGACCGAGTCTTGGGCGATTGGGCGAATAACACCCACAAAACTAAAGAAATCTCAAGAAAAACACTCTGCGATCCTCACTGGCGATTGCATCCCTCGCCGTCGCTTCATTCGTCGTCAATTCCGCACGGGCCGCTGAACCGAAGTTCGATTGTAAAGGCCTTCCCTCCCATGCAGTGCTGTCTCAAGCGCTAAAGGCCGTTGTGGCGGGCGCTAACAGCGCCGGTTTCGGGCTTAATATGTGGGCCACGATTGTTACCCGCGACGGCGAAGTGTGCGTGATTGCCTTCTCCGGCACCAATCGTGGTGACCAATGGCCTGGCAGTCGCGTCATCTCCGCGCAGAAAGCCAGTACCGCGAATGCCTTTAGCCTGCCGGGTCTGCCTCTCTCCACTGCGAATCTGTACAGTGCCACCCAACCGGGGGGCACTCTGTACGGTTTGCAGCACAGCAATCCGGTGGATACGGGCGCCGCCTATAAAGGTCCGTCCGAAAACTACGGCAAGCCCAATGATCCGCTCACCGGTAAGAAGTGTGGTGGCGTCAACGTCTTTGGTGGGGGTCTCGCCCTCTATGATACCCAAGGCAAACTTCTCGGAGCGATCGGTGTCAGTGGCGACACGTCCTGCACCGATCACATCGTTGCCTGGAAAATCCGCCACGCCTTGAATCTGGACACCCTTCCGGGCGGTGTTAGCGGGACGGGCGATGACAATATCGTCCATGACATCGCGCCCAATGCCACCGGCCATCCGGTCAGTGCGAGCGGTTGGGGACATCCGGATTGCGGCGGCCCCGAGATTGCCATCGCCGCGGCCCTCCCGGTGACACACCCCAAGGGGCCGAATCCGTAAACGTATCGCCTGGCGAAGCAAAGACAAAGCGCGCCCAGCCGTTGCGACTGCGGGCGCGCTTTTTTGCACGGTAGCTCCCTCCACCGGCCTCAAATCGGTTGCAGGGATCCAATCAATTCGATGGAGAGCCGATACAATATAGAGACTCTTGCCGCCCGTCGCCTGTCTTGGCGACCCGCATATAGATTCGGTTTCCACAGATCGCCGGCGAGGCATACACTTCGTTGCCGAGCTGATTTTGTGCAATGAGTTTGAACCGGTCAGGCGTCGCCTCAAAGACGGAGGTAGTTCCTCCGAGGTTCGTCACGTAAATTCGTTGCCCCACTCGGACAGGGGATGAGTAGAACTCGCCACCAAGCCGCTCCTTCCAACGCTCTTCGCCCGTATCGGACTTCCAGCACACCGCCATTCCGGCGTCCGTCACCGCATAGAGATAACCCTCCTGCACAATCATCGAAGGTACGTAGACACGGGCGGTATTCTGCCAGGCCACTTTCCTGGAGCCATCCGCCTGAACGGCGACGGTGTGATTCTTGGGATACCCTCCGCTGACAAACACGCGCTCGCCGTCGGTGACAGCGGTCACAACGCATTCTTCGGTCGAACCGTCCATCTCCCAGAGCTTCGCACCCGTCAGCGGATCAAAACTGGAGAGCAGATTGCATCCCGCCACGACCATTTGGGTTCGACCGGCTGCGCGCACGATGGAAGGCGAGGTGTAATTCGCAATCTTCGGACGCGAATGCTGCCAAAGCACTTTGCCTGATCGGCGATCCAGTCCCGCCAATCGGCCACCCCCTTTATGATCCGCCGTCACCAGGACCACGGATTCGTGAATTACGGGCGACGATGCAAAGCCCTGATGCGTGACGAAGTCGCCCACGGTCTGTTGCCACAACACGTTGCCCAGCAGATCCAAGGCCGATGTGTGAATCGCCTTCCCGTTCAAGAAATTGATATAGAGGCGCTCGCCATCATACGCCACCGTGCAGGAGGCCTGGGAGGTGTTGCGATGGCCGGCCGTGTCCAGCGAACCCTGATGAACCACGGTGTCCCACACGAGTCGGCCTGAATTCCGATCAAAGCACAGCACTCGTTGCGTTTGTGCCTCCTGATCGGCCGTCGCGAGATAAATCCGATTCCCCACCACCGTGGGAGAACTGTGCCCGCGTCCGGGGATCGATGCCCGCCACACGATGTTGTCGGATTCACTCCAGCGAAGCGGTGGTGTCTGACCGGCGGCGGCTATGCCATCCCGCGTGGGTCCGCGCCAAGCCGGCCAATTGTCCAACTCCACCGCGCCTCGCAAGGGAAGCCCTAACATCTCCATCCAGAAAACAAGGCACAGCAAACTCAAACTCCTCCGCAGTGATTGATTAATGTTCATCCTCATTGAGGCACCCTCCTCAAGATTGTTTCTCTCGGCAAGCCACACTTCCATGTGCCCGGCGGTGGGTGGGAGACAAAAATCTTCACGAGTTCCAGCCTCACCCCCGTTCCTCCTGCAAACGGGTCGATACCTTGATCGGGCTCATCCCGACCGGAGCCACGCAGTAGGATTGCACGCGAAGCCGCGAAGCAAAGCAGAGCCGGCTTGGTCAAAACGTCTCCGGACAACGTTCGAGTCGAAACGCAAAGTACCCAGGGGGGGAGAACCGCGGATTCACACGGATGGACGCGGATATGGGGAAGCCGTTGCCTCTCACCTTCGGAGTGAGCGCCCGGAATCAGCGTTTATCGGCGTTCATCCGCGGTTCCAACTCCGGTTCATTGGATTACTGGAATATCCAGGCAGTGGGCCTGGTCAAAATTCATCAAAAAAAGTGGTGTCAGGCCAATCGCTAGGGTAGCACCTGCACGCGATAATACCGATTGGGCTGCTCCGTCTTGGTCGTGTCCGTCTTGCTGGTGGTGTCACCGGTCGCAGCCACGTCACCCGGGAGGTCATTCCAAACTGGATCCGCCAGCGAGTTCTTGTACTGCACGCGGTAAAGCTTACCGCGAACCGAAAACCAACTGACGATGGTCAACTCAAACGTATTCGCCAGCACGCGATCCATCCGCAGGAACGATGCGTTGTCCGTCGGATCCGTTCCCGCGAGATATTCCCCGCGATCATTTAGGCCATCCAGGTCGAAATCCCCAAGCCCATCCCGGCTGAGAGTTTCGAAGTAGAGCATTTCGAAGAAATCGCCCATGCCGTCTTGATCGGAGTCCACCACGACGTAACTAAACGATCCGGTGAGATTGCCGGAGACGTCGTATTGGTAGGACGTTATGGCCGTGCCGTTGCGAGTAGTACCGGTGAGTCTTCCGGCGTCATCGTAGGTGAACGTGGCGTTGTCCGCCAACGCCACCCGAGCCAAAACCACCAGTGCGATCAACGGACGCAAGAAACAGGAGTTCATGTGAGAGCGGATATAGTTAACGCGACGTGGGTATGGCCAGGGCACGATAGCCCCAGAAATCGGCGTAGGCACCGCCGCTGCCGCCCAGGGTATTGCTCAATTCCAGGTCTCGATACACGTCCTGGAGCGAAATGCCCTCATCATAAAGATAATCGTAAAAACTATCTTCCAGGAATGCGCCGAAGAGAAAATCCCACGGTTTGGAATGAACCACCTGTCCGTTTACATACGTCTTCGGGCGCGGCACGATTGTCTGTGGCAACCAGAACATCATGCCGGATAAGATATTTCCGTCGAGAGGGAGATTGAACCCCAGAGGACGAGCCTGTGACTGCGCGCTATACGAAGTCCCCAGGACGAGGTCCGGCAAAATATTGATCAGGTAAACCTGCCCGCCGGTGTGCAACGGCTGAGGAATCGATGGTGGTTCCGGTATGGTTTTATAATTGAATCCCAATGATACGTTGCCCTCAAACTGATATTTGAAATCGAGTGACCTCGAACCCAAAGCCGACCCGTTTTCAAAACTCGTCTTGCGGGTAATAATATTGATGACGCCGGACAGGGCGTCGGATCCGTAGAGGGAAGACGCGCCATCTCGCACGATTTCGATCCGGTCAATCATGGACGTCGGTAGGGCGTTGAGATCGACAAACGAGTCTCCCCCCGCCGCATCGGGCCGGCGGCCATTGAGTAGCACCAGGCTGCGCGAGGCCCCGAGACCCCGCAGATTGATGGCAGTAGATGAGTCCACGTTCGGCCGGGAGGCTAGTTGTAGGATGTCCTGAACGCTGTTCACGGATGCCCGACTGATTTGATCGCGCGTAATGACGTCCACCGGCGCGACTCCTTCCGCCTGAGTTCGGGTTCCCGATGGGTCGATGAAGCGCAACGGATTGTTCGCAGCGTATCCGTATGGATTGAGACTGAACGGATCGCTCGGTCGCGGCCACAGAGGATCGCGGGAAAGAAACCGTGCGGAGAGTGAATCATAGTAACGGGCACGCATCTGGTACAACCCATTGACCTCCGCGCGAACACCGTAGCGGCCCACGTAGGTGAACGGTTGCGCGTTCGCACCGGTCCGGGCAAGTAACCGTCCGTAGGGCGAATAGGCGTACGCATCCGTGACCGCCCCCGCGCCCGATGTAAGCGCCAGGGTCGAGCCAGTCAGATCGAAGTGATAATACGACACGGCATTCCCAACTGTTGGATCAATCATGTAGAGCAACCGGCCGTCCGGAGTCCATACGTAATAACGCTGAAACGCGCCTGAAACTGCGTTTTGCTCGGCCATGATCGGAACCGCGCCCATGGCGTGATTGTAATGATAGCGCGTTATTCCGGTGGGTCCGGCGCGCGTCAGAAGATTGCCCGCTCCGTTATAGGTATTGGTCACACTGTCCACCCGCACAAGTTGGGACGCCGCGTTCCATGCGAATCCATGGCCCGGCGACGCCATCAGACGTCCGCGCGCGTCGTAGGTGTAGCCCGGAGAACTAATCTGCTGGGCGACATCGAAGGCAAGGATGTTGGTCTGCGATGTTGGTGGCGGCAGTAAAGGCGCGATTGCGTTCAACGAAGTAATGTCGCCGGCGGAATTGAACCCATATTGCAGGTCGAGAAAAGCGCCTTCACGAATGCGCGTCACCTTTCCGGCGGCGTCCAGGTCATAAATGCCATGGACTCCATTCGCTCGCACGACGTTTGTCAAACGCCCGGCGTCGTCGTAGAAGAACTTCACCTGTGCCGCGGTGAGATTATCGCTGACTTGCGTCAGGCGATCCCGTGAATCGTAGGCGTAGGTGACGCGGAGTGCGTTGTTGTTGTACGAGACGTTGGCGAGGCGTCCGGCAGCGTCGTGGGCCGCCGCAAAGTTGATATCGGCACTCACGGTATTGACGACGCGATCCTCCGCGTCATAGGAAAGCCCGAGGTCTGCGACGCCTGTCACGCGGTGCAATGTGTCGTGGCTAAAGGTGAGGTTGTGTCCGTCACTGAAGGCGAGTTGGGTGAGGTTACCGGCCGAATCATAGGTGTTGGTTTGCGCCGACCCATCCGGGTACGCGAAGCGTCGCGGGCGCCCCCGTAAATCGTGTGTCGTGGTGGTGGTGCGATTCAACGGGTCAACAAAACCCGTCAACCGGCCGAGAGGCGAGTAGGCGAATGTCCACGGGTTGCCACGCAGGTCAATGATTCGCGAGAGGAGGCCAATTTCGTTGAACTCGCTGATGGCCTCCCCGATGACCGGGAAATCCGTGGTCGTCAGCAGGCCGCGCGATTCGTAATCAAACTGATCCAGGCGTCCGAGAGGATTCAAGGTCGCGTTGAGCCGATGCAGAGCATCCCGTCCGAAAAGAGTCGTCTGGCCCAGTGCATTGTTCATCGCCTTGAGAAAGCCGGCCGGATCGCGAGTGAACCCGGTGGTGTGGCCCAGGGGATCGGTTACGCTCACGGCGGCACCTTCACTGTCGTAATCAAACGTCCAAGCCTTGCCCGCCGGATCCGTTTGCGAGATCAGCCGTTGACGCGAGTCCCAGCCGAGCTGGGCGGCGCTGCCACTGCGACTCGTCAATGTGACTAATTGATCCAGTGCGTTATAACGATACGTCACGGCACGGCCAAGCCGGTCGGTAACGCGACTCAGGCGGTCCGCCAGGTCGAAGGCAAATTGCGTGATTTCTCCCATTGCATTCGTCACGGCAATTCGATGGTCGTTGAGGTCGTAGGTGAAGTGCGTTGTGTTCCCGCGCTCGTCCGTGATCGAAACAATGCGGTCGGCCGCATCGAATCGGAGTCCAATGGATCGTCCGTCCGATGCGACAGCGTTGGTGGGGCGCCGGAGCTCGTCATGTTGAAACATATGGGTGCCGGTTTCAACGTCGCCGTGCGAGGCGAGAGTCCCATCGGAGTTGTAAGAAAAGAGCCCCACGCCACCCAGGGGATTGGTGACGGCCAGAACTTGTCCCCGCGCGTTGTAGCTCATGCGGGTATCGTTGCCCGCACGATCCCGATGGCCGATCAGATTGCCGAGCGCGTCGTAGGTGAAGTGTTCACGGCTGCCGTCGGGTAAGATTACCGAAGCCAAAGATCGAAAAACAATCCCGTTGACGATGCGATTCGTGTAGGTGAAAGCCGTGACAGAGCCATTGGCGTTGGTGATGGCGTTGGGGCGGGCACTGGGCCCATCAAAGCCGATGCCGAACGACGCCCCGGTTCGATCGGTGACGCCGGCGCGCAAGCCGAGCGCATTCGTCGCCAAGGTGAGCGATTTACCGGCTGGATCCGTGACGGAAAGCAATTGTCCGTCCGGCGAGTGGAAGTAAACATCCACGCCGCCGACCCCATTGGTGACCGTGGTCGTGAAGCCCTGGGTGGCATAGACGAAGCGGGTGACGTTGGTGTTAAGCCGTGTCTGTTGAATGACCCGGGCATCGCTGTCGTAGACCTGGACGTACCCTGGGTTGCCCGCGGGATGGGTCGTTGCGGTGAGCAGCGAGCCGACGATCTTCGAATTATCGTAAGTGTAACGGGTTGTGCGGCCCAACGGCCGGGTTACGCGGGTCAGATTGAATTGCGATCCGACTTCGACTTGGGAAAAGGTTACGGTGCGTGTGCCGTCCGATACCTGCGCAAGTTGGTGTGCGCCCAGGTAATCGAAGGTCAGAGTTCGCCCCAAACCGTCCGACACCGACAGCAGCAGATCGTTGTGTGGATAGGTGGCATTGGTGTAGGAAAGGGTGTGCGTGTTGCCTTTTCCGTCGCGCACAGAGGTGAGAAGGCCGTTGGTGTTGAACGTGTAAAGTCGGCTGTCACGGGGATCGCCAAAAATCAGGCTGTCACCGCTGTTGACCAACTGGAACGGCTGCCACGTCGGCGATTCCAAGATCCAATTGCCTCCTGATTTGTTGAAAAGCGCGCGAAATCCCTGGGGTGAAACAATCAATGCCTGGTTGGGGATACCGAGAACCGCGCGCCATTCGAAGTTGTGGCTCCAATTATTGCCGAGTCGTGAGTTCACCAAGCCATCAGCCTGCAAACGAGAGGCATAATAGCGCCGGAACTGGAGCGGCATGGGCCCGCCGAGGGCCAAATCGGGGGGTTCCTCATTCACGAGTTCACCGGAGTAGGTGTTGACCGGATCACCGTAGACCGCGGAGAACGGACTATTGCCGGCGGTGATCGGCGGTCGATCGGCCGTAACGCGAACTTGGAGGAGGCAAAATCCGCTGGCGGGATGCTGGGGGTGGGGGAAGGACCAGAACAGCGCAATATCGTTGGTACCGATCTCACTGGCCTGGATCCAAAATTGTCCCTGCACGCGGGCGGAAGCCGTGTAATAAATCACGGGGGCCACCTGGGGGTCGGTCTGATCGAAGACGCTGTAATGTGTGATGCCTTCTTCGGACCGGTCCGAGGTGATGGAATACGTGATGATGTCGCCTGGACGGCAGCGAATGACCGGATCCCCGCAGTAGTGAGCGCGCGCGCAAGCTGCCCCGAGAAAAAATAGCAACGCCGCGAGAATGATTTGAGCGGCGACCGCGGGTGTTTTCATGGCGCTGGACTCTGGTGATTGTTCGCAGGCCGTAATTGCAGAACACGCCCGCCTCGTTTTCTTCTTACCGTATGGAAGTGGTGGCATCAAGGCGTTACTTGAATTCCATCGCGTACTCGGTGCATCCCGATGTTGTCGGAGACGGTAGCGGACGCCGCGCTGCGGCGTCCCCGCGCCGTTCAGGCGCATCACGAACCGCGCAGC
Source organism: Akkermansia muciniphila (assembly GCA_945861565.1). Classification (GTDB taxonomy): domain Bacteria; phylum Verrucomicrobiota; class Verrucomicrobiia; order Limisphaerales; family UBA9464; genus SIBK01. The sequence continues at coordinate 61 of CAMAUY010000051.1, read as the reverse complement.
GGCCCTGTCCGCCGGCTGGACGCGGGCGGGGTTGTCGCAGCGCGACAACCTCTACCGACAA
>CAMAUY010000050.1 GCA_945861565.1 Akkermansia muciniphila | reverse complement strand
CAACGGCGAGTCGACATCGAGAACCTCGGTGGGCGATTCTACCATTGCGAAACGCGGCAGCCCAATGCTAACGATTCCACCGGCCTACTGCGACGCAGCTGGCGGTATTTTAAAAACTAGTTTAAGTTGCCGTACGGACACCGTTGCTCCGGGAAAAAGTGACAGGTTCAATTGAGCCAGAGACATATTGAGCCTGTCACGTTTTGTCACTTTTTCCAATACGCTCTGGAGGAACGGTTTTGCCCCAAGATGACCTTCCGCCGCCCGATGGACCTGGAACTGGGTCCCGACGGCTGCCTCTACCTGCTGGAAAACGGCACCGCCTGGTCCGGCAACAAGGACACCCAATTGGTGCGCCTGGAATATCACGCGGAGTAGACTCAAGACCCCTATGGCCACGCGCCCAGCGTTGGTGAAACCGAAACTCTGATTCGAAATTCTCTTGGGATTGACACTTAGAATTATGCGCATACCGTCTGGCCAGTTATGGCCACCATGACTATCCGCACAACTGTCGCCTTCGATCCGGCGACGGTTGCTCGCTGGGAGCGATTGACCAAGCGCTGGGGCACATCCAAATCGGAAACACTCCGCCGGGCGTTGGAAGCCGCGGATCGGGAATGCTCTGGTTCCGAACCGGACAGCGTCGATTTCACGGGCATGTCGCCGGTCGAAATCCTTCAATGGATCGAGTCGCATCCTTTAATGCCGGCCGGGTCCGCTGAAGGCTGGTCGACGGAGATCCGGGCGGAACGAGAGGCGGAGGCGATCCGTTCCGCTGAGCGCGCTGCCGACTCGCATTGAGTGAGGGGCCTCGCCGTGATCCACTTCGATACCAACCTGCTGATTGCTGCCATCGACGCAGCGCACCCCCATTATCACCCAGCACGGGCTGCGTTCGCATCGGGGAAACCGGTGAGCGCAAGTGCAGTTGCGTGGACCGAATTGCTCTCCAAATCGGTGCCGGCTCTGCGGCTTCAAGCACTGACCGCACTGCTGGGATCTCGCATTCTACCCTTCACCAAGGCCGATGCCGAATTCGCCGGCCAGTTGTTTCAAGCTCCCGGAGTCAAGCGCGCACAGCGTCTCGACACCATGATCGCCGCGACGGCCATTTTGGGGGGTGCAGAGTTGGCGACCGTTAACGTCTCGGATTTTGCACCCTTCATACCCTTCGGCCTAAAGCTCTTGGGCGCGCCCAAACACTGACCTTCGCCCTAATGGGTGACCCCTTTTTTTGAGTGCCTCGAGTCGAGAAACACAGCATTCTCGACATGGTTCCTTGCCGGAAACACGGAATGGCACCGGTTGATGGATCGGAGGGTCGGTTTGCGTTCAGCGTCCAGGGGCGTTTGAAGTACGAGCAGGCCTATGAGTCGCCACGAAGTTCTGCTGCCGTTGCGGTTTAACGATGGCCAGCCAGTGCCGGATGATCTGCTGGAAGAGATGCTCAATGATACACGCGATTGACACCAGATTTCTGGTCGCCGCAGAGGTGGTGGAGCATCCCAACCACCACGCCGCGACGTCTTAATAGAGAGACCCGTAGTCCTCTTTGTGACCGCATACTTCCCAATGGAGATGAAGCCCGCCGTCCGTTTCTTCGGGATCCAAGGGTTCGAGCGACGTTGCACGCTCATCTCGGCGAGGTTTCCAAACGGCTCGAGTGCCCTCCCATCCTCGTCGGTGGCGTGGAGGACCCCGTTCACCTCCTGGCGCGTTTTGGCCACTGTGGCGTGGGTCGTCCCCTGCGCGGAGGATCAACTATCTCCGGCGGCACGCGCTCTCTCAGTGAATTGAAATACCAGAAATCTCTTTATGCAAACAACGCCAACGTCAACGCTGCTCGTGGATCGAGCGATACGATCTGATGGGACAGATTGACCCGGCCCGATTCTATCCGACCAACCGGCACGCCGCTCAGGCGTTTCGCCAGTCGCCGTCGCCCCCTGCAAAAGACGCAACTGGCACCGAAAAAGGACTGAACTCGCACGGGTCACTGAGCAACGATCACTGATTCCTGAACCATGAAATGCAATATACGTCAAAAAAGGGCCTCACCAGGCCCTCTGCCTGGATATGCCAGTAATCCAATGAACCGGAATTGGAACCACGGATGAACGCCGATAAACGCTGATTCCGGGCACTCACTCAGAAGGTGAGAGGCAACGGCTTCCTCTTATCTATCCGCGTCCATCCGTGTCAATCCGCGGTTCTTCCCCCCGGCACTTTGCGTTTCGACTCAAACGTTGTCCGAGGACGTTGTTGCCCGAGCCGGCTCTGCTTTGCTTCGCGGCTTCGCGTGCGAATCCTACCGCGTGGCTCCGGTCGGGAAGAGCCCGATCAAGGCATCGACCCGTTGGCAGGAGGAACGGGGGTGATGCTGGAACTCGTGAAGATTTTTGTCTCACACCCCATCCCCCAGCTCTTAATTTGCGCCGTTGACATCGTCCGGTGGGGCGATACCGTGCCCGTTCTTGTTTTTGAACTGAATCGCTATGCCGAACACCAAGTCCGCCGAAAAACGCGTTCGAGGCAGTGCCCGTAAAGCCGCCCAAAACGTCTCCATCAAGTCCAGGCTGAAGACCGTCGAGAAGAAGTTTTTAACCGCACTCGAGGGCGGTAAGATCGATGAAGCCCGTCGTCTTTTCAATGACACGGCATCCACCTACGACAAAGCCGCGAAGTCCGGCGTCGTAAAGAAGGAAGCGGCCAGTCGCAAGCGATCACGCCTTCAGCTGCGGTTGAACGCAGCGGCCGCGAAGAACACGGTCAAGGAGTAGGGTGTCCTCGGCCTTACCCGGTCTGCCGCAACCGTCATTTCGTTATTTTTGAAAGGCATCCTCGATTCCGAGGATGCCTTTTTTTATCATCGAGCTGGACCGTTGGCTCGGCAAATGCCCGCAGGGGGTTGTCCATTCGTGAACATTTTCGACGAGCCAGGTCCAAGAGTTCACCATTGCACCGCCTACCCGCCACTCGGTAGAGATAGGTACTGACCCACTCGCATGCCCGCCCTGTTTCGCCCCCTTCTGTGCCTCCTTGGCCTGCTGGTCTTCCTCACGTCCGCGTGGGGAGAACTCCAGTTCGACGTCTTTCTCGGCTACGACAACACGGTGAGGACGATGAGCTGGTTCCCCGTCAGTATCGAGGTGTTCAACGACGGACCGTCCTTCGACGGTGCCATCGAGGTGGCACCCGGACAACTGGGAGGGCAGCGTCAACGGTATCTGGTGGAGCTCCCAACCGGAACTCGCAAGCGGATCATCTTTCCGGCCTTTGCCTCGGGAGGAGGCGTTTTCAGCCTGGACGTTCGCCTCGTCGATTCGAGCGGAAAAATCCGCGAGGATCGGCCGGCCCAACGCCCCCGAATCGCTCCCTGGCACACGTATGTCCTGGGAGCACTCCCCAGCCAGTTCGCCGGGCTTCCCGTTTTTCCAAAAGTCGACAGCACTCGGGCTGACGATTCGGCTCCCGTCGTGGTACGCCTCCAGCCGGAGTTTTTTCCCGATAACCCGCTCGCACTCGAGGGGTTGAACGGCCTTTACCTCAATAGCGAAAAAGCCCTCTTGCTGAAAGAGAAGGAGGCGGAGGCGCTGCAGGCCTGGGTGCAGGGAGGCGGGCACCTGATCGTTACGGTCGAACAACCCGGGGACCTCGGAACGGCTCTCTGGCTTCGCGACCTTCTTCCCGCTCAAGTGCGAGATCTCAGCTCCCGCCGGATGAATGGAGAACTGCACAAATGGCTGATTCGCGATGATCTCGATCATCCCGGCCAGTCCGGTTCGGCATTGCGGTTTGCCTACGAACCTCCGCACGCGTCTGACGAACCCTCCCGCGCCACGTCCTTTTCAAGGCTGTCAGCCGACAGTTCCTTTGACCGTTCCGATCTTCCTCTGGTCGGATTGCGCGCACTCAGCGGAACGTTGAGCTACGGGCCGACCAACACTCCCCTCATCGTCAGTGGCCCGGTCGGCCGGGGCTTGGTTACCGTTCTCGCTTTCAATCCCGAGCGAGACCCGATTAAAGCTTGGAAGTTCCGGCCTGAGTTTTGGGCGCGCGTGGCTGGAGTGCCGCAAAATTTGCTGCTGACCGATCGAAGCCAAGTTCCGACCTACTTCGGCAACCGCAGTCTCGACACCGTATTCGGAGCGATGGTTGAAACGACCCAGATCCGGAAACTCCCGGTCGGGGCCCTGCTTCTCCTCCTGGTGGCCTACCTTGCAGTGATCGGCCCGATCGACCAGTGGTGGTTGAAGAAAATCAAGCGGCCCATGCTCACGTGGTTAACCTTTCCCGCCTACGTTGCGCTCTTTTCCCTGCTAATTTATTGGATCGGCTTCAAACTTCGAGCAGGTCAGACGGAATGGAATGAACTGCACGTCGCTGACCTGTTTCCTCGGATTGCTGGAGCTGAAATTCGCGGCCGCACATTTGCCAGCATCTATTCTCCCGCCAACGAGACCTACTCCATCCGCTCGGACGCCGCCCATGCCACTTTGCGGCCGGAATCGGGAGGCCTGTGGATGGGTAACCGGAGCGAGGGCCGATCAACCCTCAAGCTGGCGGCAAAAAACGGGTTCGATGCGGACATCTATGTGCCCGTCTGGACAAGCCAGATGCACGTCAGCGACTGGGAGGAAGAAATGGCTACTCCCGTCAAGGCCGTGCGGACCGAGACCCCCGACGGCTTTGCCCTCCGCGTGGAGAACACTCTGGGCAAATCTCTCGAAAAAATCTGGGTGATCCACAGCGGCACGGTCCACGAACTGGAAGGCCTGAGCGCCAATCAAAGCAAGGAGTACAACCGTCGCGACCGAGAGGGCCGGGGGCTGCGGGACTGGGTGGGACAATTCCAAAGCGCCTTTGCGGCGGCGGCGGTCGAGCGACAGAAAATTCTGGGGGGGGGTGTCGGCGGCACAATCAGTGATTGGGGCGTCAGCAGTGTGGCCGCCTCGTTCCCTTCCCTGCTTCAGGGGACCGAACGGGACGGTATCTATCCGCTGGGTTCGGACCTGACGCCATTGGTTGAACGCGGTGACACCCTCTTGTTTGCCTGGATTCCCGATGAAACCCTGATCCCCACACTCAACAAATTCCCCGCCGTTCGAAGTCGCAAGGGAACTCTTGTCCGCTTGGTTGTCCCGCTCTCAAAACCCTGAAACCGACAGTCGCAGCACCGCCCGACATCTCTTTACCTTCGCAGTTGTTCCTCGAGTTCCTCGACCAACCCATGCCTCCATGAGTGACGCCAATCTTAAATTCGCCGCGCGCGAAGCCTCCGCACCGCCCGCCATTCCCGCGGTGCAGATCCACGATCTCAGCCGCACCTACGGCAACATGACCGCCCTCAGCGGGCTCAGCCTGACCGTAAATCGGGCGGATCTTTTCGGATTCATCGGCTCCAATGGTGCGGGTAAGACAACGACCCTGCGCATCCTGGCCACCTTTCTGACCCCGTCCAGCGGTCGCGCCGAGGTTCTCGGCCACGACGTCGTCCGGCAGGCGGATCGGGTCCGTCATCTGATCGGCTACATGCCCGATTTTTTTGGCGTTTATAAGGACATGGAAGTGACCGAGTACCTGGATTTTTTCGGTGCCTGCTACAAGATCCCAGCCGCCGCCCGGGAGAAAACCGTCAGCGATGTCCTGGAATTGGTGGGTCTGAGCGAGAAGAAAGGTGCCCTCATTGGGGCGCTCAGCCGCGGCATGCAGCAGAGACTGGGGCTGGCGCGAGTGCTCATTCATGACCCGCAACTGCTCCTCCTGGATGAACCCGCCTCGGGCCTCGATCCGCGAGCCCGCATTGAAATGATGGCGATCCTGCAGGAACTGCAACGGATGGGAAAAACCATCATCATCAGCTCCCACATCCTGAGCGAACTCCAGACGCTCTGTAACCGCTGCGCCATTATCGAACGCGGCAAGCTGATCTACTCGGGCCCCGTGCAAGGCGTCCGCGAACAAATGTCCGAGACTCGCGTGATGTGGGTCCGGGCAACTCCGGAGGCCACCGCTCTCCACCTGCTGCATCAGTGTCCGGCGGTGCACCAGACCGAGGTCATCGAAGGCCGGATCAAGGTCACGCTCGTCAGCCACGACACGGATCCCGCCATTCTCGCCGAGACGTTGGTTAAAGGTGGGGCGCGGTTGACCGAATTCCGTGACGACGAAATGGGTCTCGAAGAAGTATTCTTGCAAGTGACCAAGGGGGAGACGCAGTAGCCCTGAGAAGGTCGCTCACGGCTCATCCGCCGCCCACGCCGCTTTAACCGTGCTACCGATCGTTCAACGCGAGCTTCAGGTCGCCTCGAAAAAGCCGCTAACCCACTGGTCACGGTTCTTCGCTGCCTCCAGCATGTTGATCTACGCCGTGATCGGCACCGGATTGCAGATCAATCCACGGGCTGATTTCGTTTTTGGGGTGATCGCGGCGGTCGCCTTCGCCTACGCGCTCTTGGCCGGACCGCTCCACACGGCGGATTCCCTCACCTTTGAAAAACGGGAGGGCACACTCGGACTGCTATTTCTGACCGACCTTCGGGGATTCGACGTTATCTTGGGCAAGCTGACCGCCAGTTCGCTTCAGGCGGTCTATGGATTACTGGCAATTATTCCAATCCTCGCTCTACCACTCCTCTTCGGCGGCGTGACCTTTGGGCAGTTTGGCCGTGTCGTCCTCGTACTCTTTGTGACGGTGATTCTCTCACTCACCCTGGGGATTTTTTGGTCCTCGGTGACTCGCGATTTCCGCACGGCCCTCACCGCCACACTCGCCAGCCTCTTCGTGCTCACGTTTGGGACGAGCGGAGCCGCGGCTATTTGGCGACCCCTGATTGGAGTAGACTGGCTCGCGGTGCTCAGCCCGCTGAACAGCCTCATTTATGCGTTGGATGATCTTAGCCGAAGCAATTTGTCGATGGAGCGTCGCGCCCTCGAAATTGGCTTGCCGGTCCAGGCGGGAATTGCCGCAACCGCGTTGCTGGCCGCGTGTATTTTTCTGCCGCGCTGCTGGCAAGATCTCACAACACCCGACGCGGTGGCGCGACCCGAAGGGTTTCGTGGCTCCACTCATCCGCTCGTGGGTTGGCGCCACGTCCACTGGCAGCACCTGATGGAGACACAACCTTATGGCTGGCTGGTGCGCGTGGTGCGACCGCTTCGAGGCAACCTGATGATGCTGTTGGTTCCCCTGTTGGTGGTATTCGCGGTCGCCTATGGATTTGCACTCGTCGGGGGCACAACTTCCTCCAGATGGGCGGCATTCATGATTGCCAGCGGGGTCGCGTATATCGCCCACCAGTTGGTTAAGTTCCAACTCGCCGTAGCCGCAACCTCCAGCCTGGGGTCGGATCGAGCGAGTGGCGGGCTCGAATTGCTGATGGTTGCAGGGCTGGAGCGGAAGGATTTTCTGGACGGCCTGCGTCGGGGAATCGGCATCCAATTCAGAACGGCTCTGCTGATCCTCCTCGCACTAAACTTTCTGCTGCTCGCCGCAATGGCTGCCAACGGCGGGCCTTCGCAAGCGCTCTCACGCGGATCCTCGATGGGAGGATTCTACGTCGTCGCCTTGCTCGGAGGCGTGGTGGCTCTCGGGTTCGATTTTTCAATGATTATTTCCATCGGAGCACGACAGGCACTGCGCGCATCGAGTGCTCACCAGGCCCTCCGCGACACTCTCCTCCGCTCGCTGGCACCCGGATGGCTGCTCGTTCCGTTCCTGTTTCTGAGCCCCAAGGATGGTCCCGGTGCGGGAGGAGCCTTTGTCTTCCTTCTGGTCAGTATGGTCATCAGCGGATTCTTCTATAACCGAGCCACCGTCGACCTGGATCACGGTTTCAAGACCCTGGCGTCGGGGCTTCCCTTCGACACCGATGATTGGGCCATGCGCCGATCCTTTCAACGGAGTGCAATGACCGAAGTGCGCCGGTACGAACGTCGCTAGGAAACTCCACGCAAGAGCGTGATCGCATGACTCTCCTGCCCATCGTCGATCGTGAGCTTCGCGTCGCTGCCCGGCGGCCGGCCACCTATTGGGCGCGCAGTGTGGCGGCGGCAGTCGCACTGGCCATCGGGGTCTGGTGGTACTGGGTCAACGCCAGTGGGCATCGCTCATTGAATGCATTGGGTGGACAGCTATTTTGGATGCTGGCCGGATTCACGATGGGATATGCGGTTTTTGCCGGAATTGCCTTCAGCTCGGACAGCGTGAGCGAAGAGAAACGGGAAGGAACGCTCGGCCTGCTTTTTCTCACGGATCTGCGCGGTTACGATGTTGTGCTGGGAAAGCTCACGGCGAGTTCGGTGGGCGCCTTCTACCAGTTGTTGGCCGTACTGCCCATTCTGGCGATCACCCTGATGATGGGGGGCGTCGCCTTCAGCCAGTTTTGGCGGATGATTCTCGTGCTTGTGAATACCCTGTTCGTATCGCTGGCTCTTGGCATGCTCGCGTCGGCGATCAGCATCAATTCTCGTAGGGCGTCCCTGACCGCTGGACAGCTCATCGTCCTGCTCTGCCTCGGGTTCCCGTTGGTCGGCTGGTTGATCACTATTTTTTCGGCCCAGCCCTTCCCGTCAATTTGCGGCTGGGCGACGCCCCTCGGTGGATTCTCGCTGGCCAGCGATACGCTTTACCGGAGCGTGCCTCAGGGGGTTTGGTTTCGGAAATTTCACTTGGATAATAAAGGGCTTTTCTGGCTGAACCTTGCCGTGATCCACGCCGTCGGTTGGTCCGCCCTGGTGGTCGCCAGTCTGTGGTTGCCCCGCTCCTGGCAGCAGTCACAGGCCGTCCGCAGCGGTCTGCGCATTCCCGGTAGGGCCGCTCGTGAATTCGAACGAGCGACCCGCCGAGAACTCCTGGATCGAAACCCAATTCTCTGGCTGGCAAGCCGGGAACCCTGGAAACGCCTTTTGCTCTGGACCGTCCTGAGCGGTGCTGGTGGCCTGTTTCTCCTTTGTGGCTGGTACTTCGGATCCACATTCTGGGACCCCGGGACCTATTTGGCCACCTCGCTCGTCGCCCACTTCGTCCTCAAGGTCTGGGTGGCCAGTGAAGCCCCACGCCTATTCGCTCAAGACCGGAAAAGTGGGGCGATGGAACTGTACCTTTCGACCGACCTGACGGTGCCGCAACTCCTGCACGGGCAGGTGGCAGGACTGCTGCGACATTTCGGCACGGCAATGGGGATCGTCTTGATTGTGGATGTCGTGTTCCTTCTAAAGAATGATGCGGTTGGCTCCGGCGATAGAGGGTTGTGGGTTCTCCTGTGGACCCTCCATATGGGCTTCCTGGTGCTCGATTTTTTTGCCCTCTGCTGGGTCGGCATGTGGCTCGGCATGGCAGGACGAGGGACCCGCGAGGGTTTGGCAGGGGGCGTCCTGTTCCGGGTCATCGTCATTCCATGGCTCGTGACAATCGGAGGGGGAACCTTCCTGTTGATGGTGCGTCAGACCTTTGAAGGATTCCTTGACGTCTTGTTACTTGCCTGGGCGGCAATCGGAGCCGGATTCGATGTTGCCTGGATCCTGCGTAGCCGTCGCGTGCTGACCACTCAGTTTCGGGAGCTCGCAACGATCGTGCCGGGAACCAGACGCTCGGGCGGGTGGCACCGGTTTTTGCGCCGCTAGTCGAGTTTTGCGGATCTGTCTTCCCATGGCCTTTCTACCCATCGTCGACCGCGAGTTGCGCGAAGCCTCGCGCCGGCCGCTGACCTGGCGGGTGCGAGCGGGCTTGGCCATGGCCGGAGTTGCGACGGCGAGCGTGCTAAGCCTGCTGCTCCTGCTTAACAACGTTCCCAGTTCCGCGTGGGGTGAATATCTGTTTCTCAGCCTCACCGGGGTCCTCGCGCTCTATGCGTTGTTGGCGGGACCGGCACTCGCGGCATCCTGCATCTGCGAGGAGATCCGCGAAGGGACACTGGGCCTGCTGTTTCTCACCGACCTGAAACCCTTGGACATCATCCTGGGAAAAGCCTCCGGCAAAGCGATTGCCGCAGGCTACGGTCTGCTGGGAATGGTCCCCCTGCTGGGCTACGCAATCTTATTTGGAGGAATCACCGGCGCTGAGTTTGCCCAAACAGCGCTCGCTCTCTTCAATCTCCTCTTTTTTTCACTGACACTCACCGTCCTGTTTTCTACCTGGATGCGAGAGGAAAGAGCCGTCGCTTGCCTCGCCCTGCTGTCTGTGTTCATTGCCACCTTCGCTCCGTTCCTCGTTCTCATTTATATCGCCAGTTCCTCGAGACAGTTTCAGCCGTCCCTGGACGCCATCGCCGGAATATTGATGCCGAGCTTAATATTCCCTCTCCTGCACAAACTTCCACGGGGCATCCCTCTCTTAATCGCCCCTTGGCATTATTGGATCTCGATGCTCTGGATTCACTCGCTGGGTTGGATCTTCCTACTCGCGGCCGCCCGCCGCCTGCGCTGGGCCCGCCGGGAGTCACTGCCCGCTCCGGGACGCGCGAGCTGGACGGAAATCACCGATTGGTGGCGGTTCGGCCCCAAGGAACGGAGACGTCAGCACCGCCTTAAGTGGCTCAAAATGGGTGCCTTGGCGTGGCTGGCAGGCCGTGAGGTTCGGAAACCGGCCATGGTCTGGGCCTTGCTCGCAGCCGCCCTCGCCGGATTGGCATACGGAGCCATTACAACCGACCTCACCAATACGCTGCATCGGGATGTCATTGTGCCGTGGGCAACGATCCTGGGCGGTTTGCTGAAATTCTGGTTTGCCGGCGAGGCGTGTCGACAACTCGCCGAGGATCGTCGCGCGGGTGCCCTCGAACTGCTGCTGACGACCCCAATCGAGAATGACGATTTTTTCCGAGGAATCTGGCACGCCCTGCGACACCAATTTATGTGGCCCTCGTTGACTTTCCTGGTGCTGATAGCGTCCGTGCCGTTGCTTCCCTGGCAGGGTGGATCAGTGAGTTGGAAAACGGTGGCAGCCATTGGGATTGTGTACGGCGTCGATCTTTGGGCCCTCGGCTGGTGCGGAATGTGGAGGGGAATCTCAGCACCCGTCCCCAGTCGTGCGGTAACGGAGACACTGCTCGTGACGCTCGGGTTGCCATGGTTGCTCTGGGGAGTGCTGCAGTCGGCCCGAACCGCACTCGCTCATCTCCGAAACATGGGGGTTCTTGGATCAAGCCGCCCGGTGGACATTCTACCGAATGACACCGAGCCGATGGGTTGGTTCATCCTCGCTGTCCTCTCGAGTCTCTCCGTCGGGTTCTGGGCCCGCCACCGCCTGCGTCGTGATTTCCGTGAACTTGCGGCCCGGCGAATTTCCCCCAAACAAACCTGGTGGCAACGGCTCCTGCGCGGGATCGAAGCGGGTTAATTCATCCGGTGACCGCATTCAAGAGATCGCTTCTTTCGGTGGAAATCCTCTTGCCCACTCACGCTGAGCTTCGCAGCCTTGTCCTCAGCAATCGCTCTCGTGATTTCGTGGGAGTCTTTGCTTTTCCACACCTGTGAAAGTTTTCAGCGGCAACTCTAATCCCACCCTCGCGCGAGAAATCTGCCACTCCATCGGCATCCAGCTCGGGCGGTCCACCGTCAAGGCATTCCCCAACGGCGAGACCTTCGTGAAGATCGACGAAAACGTCCGCGGCGAAGACGTCTTCGTGGTCCAGTCGTCCAGTCCGCCGGCAAATCATTATCTGATGGAAATGTTCATCATGATCGATGCGCTCCGCCGAGCCAGTGCGAGCCGGATAACCGCAGTCCTCCCGTTCTACGGCTACGCGCGACAAGACCGGAAGGATCAGCCCCGAGTGCCCATCACCGCCAAACTGGTCGCCAATCTGATCGTAGCCTCCGGTGCAAACCGAGTGCTGACGATGGATCTGCATGCCCAGCAAATTCAGGGGTTCTTTGACATCCCCGTTGATCACCTTTATGCCGCTCCCGTCATATTCGACTACCTCAAGCGGAACCCGATCGATGACATGGTGGTAGTCAGTCCGGATCTGGGTGGCCTGAAAATGGCGGCGGCGTACGCGCAAACCCTTGGAACGGAACTGGCGATTGTGGCCAAGCGCCGCAAGAGTCCGACCGAAACGGAAGCAATTTCGTTGATCGGAGAAGTCGACGAAAAAAACATCCTCCTCGTTGATGATTTAGCCGAGACGGCAGGAACGCTGGTCAATGCGGCCGCACTGCTGAAAGCGCGAGGGGCCAAGAAGATCCGGGCCGCCGTTTCCCATGCACTCCTGAATGACCTGGGTATTGAACGGCTCAAGAATTCAGTGATTGACGAATTGATTACGACCGATACTGTCACCCGTCCGGTCGTGAGCGGGGTGTCAATAACGACTCTCTCCGTGGCCGGATTGTTGGGCGAAGCCATCCAGCGAATTCACACCAATTCGTCGGTCACTTCGCTCTTCGAGTTTAAGGGCTGACGACCTGGATTCCTGGATGGGGATCGGGCATCGGCAGATACAACGATATGAAATCAGTAGCACTTCACGCATCACCGCGTTCGCTCGCGCGACGCAAAGGTTCCCGGGCCGTTCGCGCCCGGGGCCAAATCCCCGCCAACGTCTACGGCAAGTCCGCCCCCGCCCAAAATCTGGAACTGGATGCTACGGAATTTGGCGAACTGGTTCACACCGCCCACAGCGAGATCATCTTGGTCGATCTCGCGATCAAAGGCGATGCGAGACCGACCCGGCTAGCCCTGGTCCAAGATGTTCAGCACCACCCACTCTCCGGTGAAGTGCTTCACGTGGATTTTCATGAAGTGAAGCCCGACGAAATGGTCACCATCCGCGTCCCCGTGGAATCCTTCGGTGAAGCGGTTGGGGTCAAGTCGGCCGGAGGAACACTTGAACACGTGCTGCTCAAACTCCGTGTTCGCGCTCTGCCCAAGGACCTTCCCGACCAAATCTCTGTGGATGTGTCGGCGCTCAACGTCGGGGATTCTGTTCACCTCGGTGATATTAAGCCTCCCGTCGGAGTTGAAATCCTGGGCGACAAGCATCTCACTGTTCTCGCCGTGGCGGCCCCGATTGCTGAAGTGGTGGAAACACCCGTAGCGGCTGCGGGTGATGCAAAGCAGCCGGAGATGCTGAAGGAAAAGAAAGAGGATGGTACCGCCCCGGCGCCTGACCCCAAGGCCAGCGACAAGAAGCCGGCCGAAAAGAAGAAGTAGCAAAAAAGGTTTAAATAGTTAATGAGAGCTGAATTCGGCCTGGGCTGGATTTAGACTTTCTCGCCCGACGTGAGCGAACCGGCATTGATCGTCGGACTAGGGAATCCCGGACGTGAATACCGGGAGACCCGCCACAACGCCGGCTTTATGCTGGTGGATCGCTTGGCCGAAAGTTGGGGTGGGCGCTGGCGAAAAGAGCAGATGTTCTTTGCAGAATTGACGGAAGCGACGTTTGAGGGTCGACGGTTTGTGTTGTGCAAGCCCCAGACCTTTATGAACGCCAGCGGCGAATGCGTCCAACGGGTCGCAGCCTATTATAAGGTTGCTCCCGCGGATGTTCTCGTGCTGGTCGATGACGCCGATCTCCCCTTGGGAACCCTCCGGCTTCGTCCGGAAGGCAGCCCAGGCGGACATCACGGACTCGAATCCATTGAGCGGCACCTTGGATCCCGGGGCTATCCTCGGCTGCGCATCGGGATCGCCCGGCCGGATTCCAAGGTCCGGGAAATAACCGGCCACGTTCTCGGTCGCTTCACAGGGGATGAAATCGCAGTATTGGAATCGGTTCTATGTAAAGCACGGCGGCAGGTGGAAACCTGGGCGACCGAGGGAATCAGCAAGGCAATGAGTTTACTAAATGGTCCGGTGGAATGACCGGCCCGCACTGAAAGGATAATTGTGAAACGTTACGAAGGTCTGTTTATTTTGAACTTGGCCGGCAAGGAAGAGGAATTGAAAGACGCAGTCGACAAGCTCTCCGCCGAGATTACCGGCGCGGGCGGTAAGGTTGAGGCTGTCCAAAAGATGGACAAGAAATCGTTCGTCCGCGTCGCCGACAAACGCAACACGGCCGGACACTACGTCAATGTAGTTTTCGAGGCCCCGCCCGTGGTGCTGACCGTGCTGCAGACCAAGTTCCAGCACGTGGCTGAAGTTTTTCGAGTGTTGTTCCACGAATCCCCCAAGCCCGTCGCGGCTAAGTAACCGAGCAGCCGCTCTCACGCCGACCATCCCACTCCGGAGGACCCTTTTATGGCGAGCTACAATAAAGTTATCCTTCTCGGCAATCTCACCCGGGATCCGGAGCTTCGCTATACCCCGAAGGGAACTGCCACCGCCCGGCTCGGCTTGGCCGTCAACCGCCAGTACAAGACGGAGACAGGCGAGACGAAAGAAGAGGTCACTTTCATCGACATCGATGCCTGGGGCAAACAGGCAGAAGTGATCGCTCAATATGTGCGGAAAGGCAGCCCACTCTTTGTGGAGGGTCGGCTAAAGCTCGATCAGTGGGATGACAAAACCACCGGCCAGAAGGTATCCAAGATTCGCGTAGTTCTGGAAGGATTTCAGTTCGTTGGCGGTCCCCGCTCGGGCGAAGCTCCCGGGGCACCCTCAACCCCGCCGCCCCGCCAGTCCCGCCCGACCGCAGCTGCTCCATCGGGCACAACTCCGTCGGCACCGTCCAATGAAGGTCCCCCCCCTGAGGAGGACGATGTCCCCTTTTGATCTGCCAGAAATTCCTCAGGACCCGCTCTTCTCTGCCTGCATTACCATCCCGTTTAACTGCTAACCCCAACTCTTTTCGAACATGGCAAAAACTGAAATCATCCTGATCCACAATGTCGTCGGCCTGGGCGGTGAATCCGACCAAGTGAAAGTATCCGCCGGCTATGCCCGCAATTACCTGATCCCAAACGGGCTCGCCATCCCTCTGTCGCAGGGAAACAAGCGCCGGATTGAATCCCTTCGCCAGCGGCGCGGCGAACGGGAAGCCCATGAACTCAACACGATGACCGAGCTGGGCAAGAGCCTCAGCAAGGTCGTGCTCACGGTCATGGTGAAAACCGGCGACGACGGTAAGATGTTCGGTAGCGTCACCACCGGCACGATTGCCGACGCCATGAAAACCCAGCTCGAAGTGTCACTCGACAAAAAGAAAATTCACTTGGAACGGCCGATTCACACCATCGGAGAACACGACGTCGAGCTGCGTTTGCACCCGGAGGTCAAGTGCTCGGTCAAAGTGCTCGTCAAGAGTAGCAATCCCCCGGCGGACAAGCCAACGACCGACGACAAGGGAGCAGCCCCCCGCACCGAAAAGCGATCAAGCCGCCACGCGGCTCCGCAGGCGGAGGCAGCGGAAGTTAAGCCGACCCGCGCACCCCGGGGGGAGAAAAAGTAATCCTCGGGCCGATCTCTCACCCATCCGATACGATCAGGCTCGGCTCCCGCCGGGCCTTCGTCTTTTCAAGCGGGCCACGGTCCATTTCCAGCCAATGAACAACGGGTGAATAAGCCGTGGGTTACCGGTAAGTTCCCTGGGAGCCCATTCTTAAAACCTACCCTCGCTCCCCACACCCAAAACCGTCTTCATCCCCAACCTCATGGAAGAATCTGCCAACGGAGCTTCCGGCGCTCCCGATCTGAAGAAGGTTCGCCGGACCCGCACTCCCGGGGTGAATCTGGCAAAGATTGACCGCCTCCCTCCGCATTCGATTGAAGCCGAGCAAGGTGTGCTGGGATGTGTTCTGCTGGCGCCAAACGAAGCCATGGGGATCTGCCTCGAAAAACTGAAAAGCGGTTCCCAGACATTTTATGACCTTCGTCACCAGACGGTTTTCGACCTGTTGGCAACCATGTACGACTCGAAGGAGCCAATCGACCTGATCACCGTCCAACAACATCTCAAGGATTCAAACCAACTCGAAGCTGTCGGGGGACTTTCCTATCTTGCTGGCCTCCAGGATGCCGTCCCCTCCGCCGCCAATCTGGCCTATTACCTCGAGATTGTTAGCGAGAAGTTCGTTCTCCGACGAATGATCGCAACCTGCAGCCAGGTGATCAGCCGAGTGCAAGAGCACGAAGGGGAAGTCGACGTTCTGCTCGACGAAGTCGAGCGAGATATCCTCAAGATCAGCGAGGATCGCGAGGAGTCCACTCAACGGGGCATGAAGGATCTCGTCAATCAGGCGATCAACCTCATCCAGGATTTTCATCAACGCCAGGGGGCACTGAGCGGGATCTCGAGCGGATTCACCGATCTGGACCGGATGACCAATGGCCTCCACGGCGGCGAAATGGTGGTCATCGCGGCCCGGCCTTCGATGGGTAAAACGTCCCTCGCCATGAACATCGCCGAACACGTTGCGGTGAACGAAAGATTGCCTGTCGCCGTCTTCAGCCTGGAAATGACCGCTGAATCGCTGGTGATGCGGATGCTCTGTTCCCTCGCCCGGGTGAATATGAAGGCGATTCGGGACGGCTTCCTGTCGGAGGGCGATCTCCGCAAATTAACCGGCGCCGCCGGCAAGCTGGCCAAAGCCCCGCTCTATATCGACGACACCGCCGGGCTCAGCATCCTCCAACTTCGTGCGCGAGCACGCCGGATGTGGCAGCATCACGGACTCAAGCTGATCATCATCGACTACCTCCAATTGCTCCACTCGACCTCCCGCAAGGGACAGGACAACCGACAGCAGGAAGTGTCCGAAATATCCTCGGGGGTGAAGGCTCTCGCGAAGGAACTCCAATTGCCGGTGATCGTGCTCTGTCAGTTAAACCGTGAATTGGAGAAGGACAAAAGCCGCAAACCCCGTCTTTCGGATCTCCGGGAATCTGGAGCCATCGAACAAGACGCCGATCTCGTGGGACTGCTTTACAAGCCCGTTGTCGAAGAGGAAGAAGAGGCGAACCAGGAGCCGTCGGAGGCCATTCCGGTGAATCTCCTGGTGGCAAAACAACGCAACGGTCCGACCGGCGATCTTCGATTGACCTTCTTGAAGAGCTTTACCCGGTTCGAAAGCGCGGCCAAGATCGAGCCCGAAGCCTGATTTGAATGAAACTATCCTCGCGCCGCTGGCTACGCTTTTGTGCCGTCCTGATCGCATGCTTGCAGTACGCCAACCTGCACTCGCAAGATCCGGTGCTGGCAGGTGAACCCGAACGGCCAAAGATCACCCGCATTGAAATCAAGCATCTCGGCCCCCCGGCCGTCAGCGATGACCTGATTCGTGGCAATATACGGATCCGCCAGGGCGATCCGTACAACAAGGTCAGCGTCGATGATGATATCCGCAACCTCTACACCACTGGGTATTTCTACAATATCCGCGTCGTCGAAGAACCCGTTGGCTACCTGACCGATCTGCAGGGCACTCCCCTGACAGATGTTCTCGGACGGCCCATGCCCAAGGCCTATGCTCTGACTTACGTTGTTCAGGGAAAACCCCTGCTCACTGAAATCCGGTTCACCGGAAATCGAAAATACTCGAAAAACAAGTTGCTCAAGAAGGTAAAATCAAAGGTCGGGGAACCCCTGGACGAACAAAAGCTTTTTACCGACGCCCAAGAGATCCAGAAACTCTACCAAAAGGCCGGCCTCCAGCGCACCACTGTCACCAACAGCCCGGTCATTACCGAAAGCCTCGGCCGTGGCACCGTGACCTTTGAGATTGTTGAGGCGCCGAAGACCCGGATCAACGACGTGGTCTTTGAGAATGCTCGCGCGTTTCCACAAAAAAAGCTCCGCAAGACCATCAAGACCCGCCGCCATTGGATGTTCTCGTGGCTGACCGGAAGCGGCAAATTGAAGGAAGACCAATTTGAGGAAGACAAAGAAAAACTCCGTGACTTCTACGCCAACCACGGATATGTCGACTACGAACTCAAGGGCGTCACTTTGAACCCGGTTAAACCAACCGACACGAACCGGATCGTGCTCGAGTTGAACATCGACGAAGGCACTCAGTACAAGGTCGGGGGCGTTGAATTCAAGGGCAACGAGCTGTATCCCACCAACACTATCCTCAGCAACCTGCGGTCACCCGATGGCGACAAGGTCAAGCGGGGTCTTCGGCTCAAGGATGGAGCCGTATTTTCGCCCAGCGATCTCGAAAAGGATGACGAGGCCATCCGCGATTTCTACGGTTCGCGCGGTTACATTGATGCCCGCGTCGATTCCAGGAAAAATGCCAACATCGACAAAGGGACCATCGACCTCGTTCATAATGTCCGCGAAGGCGAAAAATCCTACGTCGAAAAGATCGAAATCCGAGGCAATACAAAGACCAAAGATCGCGTCATCCGTCGAGAACTCGCCATCGGTCCAGGCGAGACGTTCGACATGCTCAAAGTCAAGGCCAGTAAGAGCATTCTCGAACAAATGCAGTATTTCGAAAAAGTGGACACTACCACCGACGATACGGATGTCCCTAATCGCAAGAACCTGATTGTCGCCGTTGAGGAAAAGAATACCGGTAATATCGCCCTGGGCGCCGGATTTAGCTCGGTCGACGCCGTCGTCGGGTTCGTCGAAATCAGCCAGGGCAACTTCGATCTTTTTAACCCGCCCTACTTCACCGGAGCCGGACAGAAGGCCCGGCTGCGCGCCCAATTTGGCACAAAGCGCAAAGACTACATCGCCACATTCGTCGAGCCGTGGTTTCTGGGTCGACGGCTCGAACTCACTACGGAACTGTTCCACCGGGATCTAAATTATTACTCGGATAATTACGAGCAGATCGAAACCGGTGCCCGATTCTCCCTCCGCAAGGCGTTGCCGCATCGTTTCGAAATCGGCGGGAGTTATACCATCGAAACGGTCGATATCAGACTCTCCGACGCCTACCGAGCCGCTTACGGGCCTTTTACAACAAACAGCGCCGGCGAAATTATTCCGAACCCGAATCGATCCGAAATTATTCTCGAACAAGGTCAACGCTTGGTCTCGAAGATGGGCACGACCCTGGCTCACGACACGCGGAATAACTTCCTACTGCCCTCCCGCGGTCATCGCGCCGAGGTCATCGGAGAAGTCGCCGGCGGTCCCCTTGGCGGCGATACCGACTTCTACAAGATTGAATTCCGCGGCGGCCAGTACTGGAGTCCGAATGAGCAGTTCAAATTCACATCGGGCCTCGAGGACATCTTCAAGGGACATGTTCTAGAACTTTCCGGCCGCGTCGGCGTGGTGGAGGCTTACGGGGATGGCGACCGCGGGCGCAAAGACCGCGTGCCAATGTTCGATCGGTATTTCCTCGGCGGTGCCTATTCCCTCCGCGGATCCAAATACCGCGAAGTCGGCCCCCGAGATCCCGTCAGTGACGAGCCTCTCGGCGGAGGGACCTACTGGTATGGATCCGCCGACTACAGCGTCCCGATCATCGATCGTCTCCGTTTTGCCGTCTTTTATGACATCGGCATGGTTTACACCGACGCCTACAGCTTTGATCCCAAGCAATACCCCACCGGCCTCTACAACGATAACTACGGTGTCGGGCTGCGCCTCAATCTGCCGATCGGCCCGCTTCGGCTCGATTACGGTATCCCGATTAGCACCGCCGAGGGCGCCTCGTCCAGCGGGCGATTCCAGTTCACCGTTGGCTACAGTCGCGATTTCTGAAATACTACCCTCACTTTGTTGACATGAGCATCTCAAGAAACTGGATTCGAACCACCCTCACCGCCCTCACCGCCCTCTGGCTGACTGCCGCGCAGGCGGAGACGAAGTTTGCCCTCGTGAACCTCCAAAAGGTTTTCGATGGGTACTACAAAACGAAGCAGGCCAACGAGAGAATGCAGGAATCGAAGGGTAATTTCGAGAAATCTCGCCGAAGCCTGGAAGACGACTACACCAAGTCCAACGACGAATACCGAAAGGTCGTCGAGGGAACGTCGGATCCGGCCATTTCCGCCGAGGAAAAGGAAAAGCGTACCAAGGAGGCCCAGCGGAAACTCACGGAGTTGCAGACGATTCAACGCAGTATCCGGGACTTCGATGAGACCAGCAATCGTTCCCTCGGCGAGCAAATGCGCCGCATGCGCGACGCCATCCTTCGGGAAATCCAGGACGTCGTCGCCGAGAAAGGCAGGGCTGGCAATTTCACCGCCGTCCTCGATAGCGGTGCCATGTCCGCCAATGTTGCCCCGGTCTTCATCTATACCAACGGCGAGAATGATCTCACCGACGCCGTCCTCACTCAAATGAACGCGGCGGCGCCCGCCGATGCCCTCAAACCGAAAGGGGACAAGAAGTAGGGAAAGGCCGTTCCACACAGTTATCAATACGGCATCGGCCTCCCAAAGCCGCGGATAAGGAAGCCGCGAAGAAGAACCGCGGATGAACTCGGATTGACGCGGATAGAATAGGCCTGGAATCTGGGTCGATCGGCGTTTATCCGCGGTTCCCACTCCCCTTTCGTCGGGGGCGACGAATTCAATTCTCATGGCAAGCACTGTCTCCGGGGAAATATGGCTGCGTGCCCGTGTTCAATACAGCATATATAACAACTGCACGCGGAGAAAAGGCACCGTCGAGAGCTTTTTTTCTGATTTTCAGATTCCTATCCGCGGATCAGGGGGCCTACCGGTGCCGTTTTTTTGACCTCAACCCCGAAATGACCACCGCCATTCTCGTTGCCGCCGGGCGGGGTACCCGCATGGGGCCCGATGTGGATAAACTGTTCCTGGAGGTTGGCGGGACGCCCATCGTCGCCCATTCATGGCGATGCCTCGACCGGTCTCCTGAAATCGACCACGTGGTGCTGGTCATACGACGCGACCTCGAATCATCCTTTCGCGATCTTGCCCAGGCACACGTCCACCCGTCCAAACCCTGGAGCCTCACCGGCGGTGGTCCGGAGCGGCAAGACTCGGTGTCAAATGGACTCGCCGCCGTGCCCGCCGCGACGACCCTGGTGGCCATCCACGACGGAGCCCGCCCCTGCACCTCGGCGCTTACCCTCCAGCGTTGCCTCGATTCCGCGCAACGAATCGGAGCCAGTGTTGCCGCGCAACGGGCCGTGGACACCGTCAAGGAGTCCAATGGCGGTTCCTCGATCGCTCGACATCTCGACCGGAGCCGCCTCTGGACAGTGCAAACACCACAGTGCTTCCGCTTGGAAATTATCCGCCGAGCCCTGGCCGCGGTCCGCGAGAAGGGGCTCTTAATAACAGACGATACCGCAGCCTGCGAACTCATCGGCCAACCGGTGGAACTTGTCGAATGCCCGGACCCCAATCCAAAGGTGACGACTCCCGGCGACCTCCCATGGATCGATTTCTTGCTCCGCGCTGCGAGCTCCGCCCAGTGAGGGGCCGGGGTTTCCAAGCTCGGGGCATGTCTTCCCAGTGACGCCGTGCCAATAGCTCGGGAATCATCTCCAGTCCCGATGGATACGGACGGGTTCTCCTCTCAAAGCACTCGCACCAGATCAGCAATCGACCATGACCTCGTCGCGCTCGACAGCTCCTCCGCGGCTCGACCGTGCCGCCAGACGGCAAAGCGCAGCACCTTTTCGACCTCCGACTGTAACGTTGGCTGAGCGAGAAGTCCGGCAATGAATCCCGCCAATACATCCCCGCTTCCACCCTGCGCGAGACCTGGATCGCCGCTGCTATTGATGCTCATCGTCCCGGCCGATCGTCCCACCAATGTCTGGTGTCCCTTGAGCACCACCCAGCAGTTTCCGAACCGCTGGGAGATACGGCGCAACGCGTCCGAACGATTGTGCTCCACGTCGTGCACGGAACATTTCAATAGACGCGCCGCCTCTCCTGGATGCGGCGTCACAACCCGCGTCGTCGCCGATCCCATCGCGGTCGGTGGCAACCAGTCGAGCGAACTGGCATCAACCACGACCGGAGCGGGCGCGGAGATCCACGCTTCCAGAAATTTCTTCTCGCAATGGACTCGAGCCGTCCCCGACGGGAGACCCGGTCCAAAAAGCCAGGCCGTTGCTCTGGCCGGTTCGGGCAGTTCCCCACTTCCCGTTCCCGCTGCCAGCGGCCGGACCATCACCTGCTGCATCTGCGACGCAACCGCCCCGTATACCTCCGGAAGGGTCTCCAACGTAATCAAGCCGGGCCGTGCCCGCAGCGCCCCCCAGCCCGCCAGGACGGCTGCCCCGTGATAGCCGAGCGACCCCGCTAGGATTCGCAAGTGACCAAAATCTCCCTTGTTCACATCGACGACTCGCGGTGGAGGAAAGTCTGCAAAATCATCCGATTCGACCCAAACAAGACGGTCGGTTGCCGGAACTCCGATGAGTCCTACGTCGCGAGCCACTTCGAGGCGTCCGACAACGGCGGCCGCACCCGGAGTCAGCAGCCCAGCCTTGGGCGCCCCGATGGTTAGGGTTATCGCCGCCTGCACCACACTCCCAGGGGCCGTGCCCGTCTTCGCATCCAATCCCGAGGGAATATCGACGGCCAATACGGGCCGGTGACTCAAATTAATCCGGTCGATCAGCCGATTCCAGGGATCGCTCAATGCACGATTCAGTCCGATGCCGAACAGCCCATCCACAATCCATGCCGGCCGTCGTTGCAACGCATCGACGATGGCTAGGCCATCGGTCTCCGGATCGGTCACGGACACGAGCTGCCAACTTCTCCCGGCCCGTTCTTCGGTCGGAATTGAATCCAGAGCGTGGACTGCTGCCCGGGCGTCGTTGCCATTGTTCCCGCGCCCTGCCAAGAACAAGACCCAAGAGCCCGGGGGAGCCAGGCTCAGCACGCGATCGGCAATCCGACGACCAACCTCGTCAATGACCGACTGAGGCTGCACGCCCGCGGACCACGTGGCCTCTTCCCACGTTCGCATTGCTTCAACCGTGACCACCGGAATCGCCATGGTAAGTTTCGTCTGAGTTGCCACTATTCAATGTTGAGCTCCCGCCGAATCTCGAATTTTTCGATTCGCTTCCGAAGGGTGGCACGCGTGATGCCCAACAGCTTCGAGGCGTGCACCTGGTTTCCCTGCGTTTCTCGCAGCGCTTCGATCACCAGGACCCGCTCCACCGCGGGGATTAACTTGAGTTGGGGATCCGCCCGGGCCTGTCGGAACATTTCCCGCGCCAGCATCACCAAGCTCGGGACCTCCTCCATCGCCCCCTTCGCGCCCTCGGGCATCACCGACTCCGCTGTCACCGCAAATGATTTGCCGGGTTTTCCAATGATTTCGGCGGGAAGATCCGCCGGAAGGAGAGCCGGTCCCTTCGATACCACCAACGCCCGCCGTATGACGTTTTCGAGTTCTCGTACATTGCCAGGCCACTGATAAGCCTCCAACCGCGAGAGGGTGTCGGATCCGACCGCTTTCGAGGGGCCACCCACGACCAGTTTTCGCAGGAAATAGTCCACCAAAAGCCGGATATCCTCCTTCCGTTCCCGCAACGGTGGCAGTTGCAGGCGAACCACGTTCAGTCGATAGAACAGGTCCTCGCGGAACCGGTTTTCGGCAACCGCTTTCTCCAGAAGCTTGTTCGTCGCGGCGATCACCCGGACATCCACAGTCACTGTCTGATTCCCACCCACCCGCTCAAATGTCCCCTCTTGCAGCACTCGAAGAATCCGGGTCTGCGTGGCCGGGGACATGTCGCCAATTTCATCCAGGAAAAGTGTCCCGCGATGGCATTGCTCGAATTTCCCAATCCGCTGGCTGCTGGCTCCGGTAAATGCGCCTTTCTCGTGGCCAAATAATTCGCTCTCGAGGAGATTCTCCGAGAGTGCCGCACAATTGATCGCGAGAAACGACTGTGTACTCCGGCGGCTGTGGTGATAGATCGCTCTCGCCACCAACTCTTTTCCCGTACCACTTTCACCCGTAATCAGCACCGTCGCATCACTGCCCGCCAATTGACCGATCAGTTTGAACACGTTCTGCATCGCCTCGCTGCGGCCAACCACTCCCACTTCGTAGTCCTCCCGCGAGAGGGTGGGCTGCAAGGTGACCGCCTCCCGCATATCGCGTGACGCCTTCAAGGCGGCACCGATCAGTGCTTTGAGCTTCGGAATGTCAAAGGGCTTCAGCACATAATCAAACGCCCCCAGCTTCATCGCCTCAATCGCCGTCTGTGTCGTGCCATAAGCGGTCATCAGGATGATCGGCACCTTGGCATCCAGTTGGCGCAGTCGGCGCAAGGTTTCCAGGCCGTTCATTCCTGCCATTCGCACGTCCGAAACCACGATATCGGGCCGCACCTGGGCGAAGAGCTTCAGACCCTCCTCGCCACCGGAGGCCGTGTGAATCGCCAACTCCGTCGAGGCAAATAACCTCCGAAACGAGTATTGCACATCCGCTTCATCATCGATCAGCAGCAGTTTTTCCATTTTTAGAGCGCCCGGTTCCAGTCGGCGCCTCATCCGTACCACATTGCATCGCTGCTCACGAGGATTGATCGAGCGAACGAGCGAAAAATCCTCAAGAACTCGGTCGAGAAATGCTTGTATCTTCCCGGCCGGCCCGGAATCTCGCACGGATGCGTCTCCTTATGCAGACCGGCCTCTGGTTGGTGATCGCCGGATTGGGAACGGCCGCCTACGCCAAGATCACCCTGACCCGGGGCGAACCGCTCAATTCCGGGTACCTCGTGCTGGCGGCCCTTTGTACCTATGCCATTGGCTACCGGTTTTACTCGAAATGGATCGCGACCGCCGCCTTGGCGCTGGATGACCGCCGGGCCACTCCCTGTGAAGTCCACGAGGATGGGCGAGATTTTGTGAAGACGCACCCATGGATCGTTTTCGGACATCACTTCGCCGCGATTTCCGGACCGGGCCCGCTGGTCGGTCCCGTCCTAGCCGCTCAGTTTGGGTATCTGCCAGGGACCCTCTGGATCCTCATCGGTGTTGTTTTGGGTGGTGCGGTGCAGGATTTCATCATCCTGGCTGCGTCCATCCGGAGGAATGGCCGATCCCTGGGGCAAATGGTGCGCGACGAAATTGGATCGCTCGCCGGTACCGTGGCTCTCGTCGCAATCTTGGCCATCATGGTGATTCTCCTGGCCGTGCTGGGCCTGGTGGTGGTCAAGACCCTGGCGGAAAGTCCGTGGGGGGTATTTACCGTGGGTGCCACAATTCCAGTCGCGGTCTTCCTGGGCTGCTATCTTCGCTGGTGGCGACCCGGGCAAACCCTCGAAGCGTCGGTGATCGGCGTCTTGCTTCTCATCGCATCCGTTTGGGGCGGGCAATACATTCATTCCCATGAGAGTCTCGCCCGCCTGCTCACCTTCGGGCCGGAACCTCTTGCCTGGGGGATCATTGCGTACGGCATCGCCGCCAGCATTTTGCCGGTCTGGCTGCTGCTCGCCCCCAGGGATTATCTGAGCACGTTCATGAAACTCGGGACCATTGTCGCCCTGGCGCTTGGTGTTCTCCTGGTATTGCCCTCGATGAAGATGCCGCCCGTGACACGCTTCATCGATGGCTCCGGATTGGTGGTCGCCGGCAAATTGTTCCCGTTCTGCTTTATCACCATCGCCTGCGGGGCAATCAGCGGTTTTCACTCGCTGATATCAAGTGGCATCACGCCGAAAATCATCACCCGGGAAGCCCACGCCCGCTCTGTCGGATATGGGGCCATGTGCCTGGAATCACTCGTGGCCGTCATGGCGATGATCTCGGCATGCACTTTGGATCCCGGAATTTACCTGTCGATGAATGTGAAAGGTGCCGGTGCGACCGCAGCGGCGGTCGCCGCCGACACGGTGGCCAAGGTGAATGCCACCGGATTTCTCGTCGACACGTCGACGATGGATTCTCTCGCTCGTCAGATGGGCGAAAAGTCGCTGTACGGTCGCACGGGAGGCGCCGCCACTCTGGCGGTCGGGATGGCGGGCATCTTCTCCCAAGTCACCGGCGGGCGTGGGAGCGATCTCTGGTACCACTTCGCGATCATGTTTGAGGCGTTATTTATTCTTACCACCCTCGATGCGGGGACGCGCGTTGGCCGGTATCTGCTGCAGGATTTTCTCGGCCACCTTCGCCCGTCCCTCGGCAACACCCGATCACTGCCCGCCAATGCGCTCGCCAGTGCGCTCGTGGTCGGGGGTTGGGGGTTTTTCCTGATTCAGGGGGTCCGCGACCCGCTCGGAGGAATTAATTCGCTCTGGCCGCTCTTCGGGATCGCCAATCAACTTCTCGCGGCCATCGCACTTTGTCTGGGAACCACAGTTCTGCTCAAAACCGCACTCGGCCGACGCCACCGCGAACCCGCCAACGCCCTCCGTATTACGCACTCACCGGCGCTCGCGTGCGTGACCCTGGTGCCCTTGTGCTGGCTCCTGGCGGTCACGTTTACGGCCGGTCTCCAAAAAATGTTTCACCCCTCCCCGCGGATCGGGTTCCTCGCCGCCGCCGATGTCCAGAAACTAATCGTCGCCGAAGCTCAATCCCGGGTAACTCAGCTCGCCGGATCGGCCGATTCGCCTCCCTCCGTCGCCGCACGCAACCAATTGCGCACCGCCAGCCGTCTTCGCTTTAACAACTACTTGGATTTCGTCGTCACCGGAATCTTCCTGGCACTTGCCGCCGCCATCGTCGGAATTTCCGCCCTCGAATGGCTCAAACTCCTCAATGGAAGACGAGCCCCAACTCTCACAGAAACTGCCGCCGTCTGGCTTCCAGACTCCGCCCTCCGGCCCGCAAGCCCTTTGCCGGTGCTGGGGACCGCCGCATTGGTGATGTCGCTTGCCCGGGAACTATCCGGCGAAACTGCCATCGATCGCCTGCAATCCCAAGCGTGCCCCCACGACGCGGCCAAAATCCCCACCCGTGTCGTGATTGACCTTCCCGAAGTCCGCACAGCGGTCGATCGGGATTCACGCGCAAATGCCTATGTCGCGGCTGCCGAACACCGCTTCGAAGGTATCAACCGCTGCTGCTGAATCCGATGCCTACACTCGGACTCTTCGGTGGTTCCTTCGATCCGCTGCATCTGGGCCACTTGCTGGTCGCCCAGGCAGCGCTCGAAGAGTTGTCCCTCGACCGGCTGGTCTTCCTTCCAGCGGCCCAATCCCCCTTTAAGCCGGGCACAACGCCCGCACCCGCCTCCGCCCGCCTCCGCATGCTCCGCCAATCGCTCGCGGGTCAGACCCGGATGGCGGTAGATGACATGGAAATCCGCCGGGGCGGCGTCAGCTTTACCGCGGAATCCTGCCGTGAATTCTCCCGTCGTCATCCCGGTTGGCGACTGTTCTGGCTGATCGGTGCCGACCACGTCCCAACCTTACCCTTGTGGAGGGACGCGGAACAACTCGCCCAAATGGTGGAGTTTATCGTCATCCCGCGCCCCGGCGAACCGTCAGCAACATTACCCGCGCCCTACCGCCTCCATCCACTCCGCGGGTGGCCTCTCAAAGTTTCGTCTTCAGAAATTCGGGATCGAATCAAGTCGGGCCTACCCATCCACCACCTCGTCCCCCCGAGCGTCGCAGAACAGATCGAGCGCGAAGATCTGTATCTCTCGATCGCACCGCGTTAACGCGCCTTATCTCCCCGCGCGCGTGCCTTCTTGGCCTCGCGATCCGTTTCTAATTTCTCCTTCTCCGCAGCAAATCCGGCGCGGATTTGCCGGATCTTTTCTTCGTCCCCAGCGGCTTGCGCCACCGCCAACTCGTCCTGCATTCGCAGTTCTTTTTCTGCCGTCCGGGCCCGACAAATCGATTCAATCTCCGCCAGCTCCTTTTTCTGGGCAGCCGTCAATGTTTTCGTCGGCGCAGCCTTACTGAGCCGTTCCATCGCAAGTTCAAATGCAGACTTCATTCGATGTAATGTGCCCCGATTCGGTTCCCGGATGAAGAACCAATTCTCCAAGCTCAGGGCGTCGCGGGTCGGACCTCGAAATGGTGGGATCGCGGCTTCCGAGCCACGTCAATCTTGGCTTCGGCAGCCGCGATCTGGTCGTCGAGGCGCTTCACCTCCGCAGCGCGGCGCGCTTCCACCTCGGGTCCGTTGGCCCAGACCGGAAAGGAGTGGATCTGTACGTTGCGCCAGCGGTTAAAGAAAAGGTCGTTCTTTTCAATGACTAACTGCAAAACTTCCCGCGCCTGCTTCGTAACGGGGCCGGGGGCAATGGACAAGTTATAGCCCTTGGCCAATCCATCCGCACCGACGGTGGCCGCCACCTCTCCGTCGATAGCTATCTCATACGAGCCCTCAGGCAGATCCGTCACCCGAAGTTCATAGCGACTTAACTCGTCCAGAATCGGAGTGATCCTGAGCGCCGCCTCGGCACGCGAGTCGATCGGCATTGGCAGGGCGTCGTCGATCCGGTCAAATCCAACGCGTCCGTCGGCAACGGTGAGATTTTCCACCCGGCAACCTTCAACCGTGACGAGCTTCTTGGTAGCATCGATGTCGGCCCGAGAGACCAGCGCCGGGGCACCTAACCCCTTGAGGACCGCCCATGCCATGATCGTGTGCCCGGCCGGTCCCGGATGGACCGCGTCGCCTCCTCCGATGTACGCTTTCGGATCCTTGCCGCGCTCCGCCATCATTACCGCCATGTACGGGTCGAACTGGTCCACAAAACTGGCACCATTCGCGGCGGCGACATCCTTCAGACCCTCCGAGAATTTTCGCAACGATTGGTTCTTGATGTCCTGATCGGGATCGGGCCGTTTTTCCTCGATGGGTTGCGGCGTCAGGAAGGTAACCCGGGTCGCCCCCCTCGCTAACACCTTCGCAATCTCCGCCTGGCTCCGGGCGTAGGCCCGGTAGATATCCGGGCGGAATGCCTGGTATGCATGGTCGTTCATTCCGAACTTCACCGTCAAAAATGTCGGTCGCAGCGGGAGCACGTCCCGCGCCAGGCCGAATCCGACGGAAGCCTCGACCATTTTCTGCTGAGCCGTACCGTCGGCGGCGAAGAGTTGACCCTCGTTCGGACGAGCCCGTTGGCGCAACCAAGCCGTATCCCCGCCCCACCCGACGTTCCGGAAGGTCAGCTTCCAGTCGGGGTGCCGGGTGAGCGCGTAGGCCTCAATGTAAGTCGTGTAGAGGCGCTGTTCGGTGATGCTGTCGCCGAGAAAGACCACGCGGTCGCCGTCCCGGATCGCGAACTCGGCGGCGAGGGTTAGGCTCCCCAGCGAAAAAGCGACGGCGGCGACGAACCCAATAAGGCGGGAGGGTGACATAATGGAAAGCCGAAGGAAACGCCGCGGGCCTTAAAATGCAAGACCTCACTTGGGAGACGGATAAGGCGGTAAGGCGGGGGAAGAACCGCGGATTCACACGGATTGACGCGGATAAAGGGGAAACCGTTGCCTCTCACTTTCGGAGTGAGTGCCCGGAATCAGCGTTTATCGGCGTTCATCCGTGGTTCCAAACTCCGGTTCATTGGATTACTGGAATATCCAGGCAGAGGGCCTGGTGAGGCCATTTGTTGAAGGCGTGCGGTGCGATAGGAGAGAAATGAATCATTCATTGAGAAATTAGGTCTAGCAGCTAGACATATTTCATCAAAAAAAGGCTGAAATCTGAATCTTTTCAGATTTTTGTCCCACCCCCAGGACGGACTTCGTCTCTACTTCCAAGTCGGCCCGAGACGTGATACATTCCCCGACGACGATTCCGATACCTCACCGCACGGCCCAAAGGTTCACCGCGATGCGTCCCTAAACCAATTTCAATAATTTCATGGTAGGAAAATGAGCTCAGGAGAAGAATGTTGACCGGCAATGGGTGGAAGGCTATTTCCGGCCAAAATTGCATGAACATAAATCAGATCAATGCGTATCTCGAAGGTGCACGCGAAATCATGGGTGAACGATCCCAAACCGAGATTGCCTATGACGATGCCGTGGTCGCACATCTCAGCACCGGGATCGGCATAAAGAAGGCCATCACGGCAGCGAACCATGAATACCCGAGCGAAGCGCTGAGACCGAATGACGATCAGTGGGACGATGTGGCGGCCCGATACGACTACATGAAAGAGCACAAGGCCATCCTTGCGAGACTGAACATCAACGAATGATTCATCGAGCAGAACCATTCCGATGACAAGCACTCATCCTTTGAACACCATTCCCCTGCCCTGCCCTACCTGTCATGATATCGAGATTCTCCACCTTTCTTTGGATCATTCTGACGCTGGGTGCGCGTGGCGGGGCAATCATCGCAGCGCCCCCGACGGCCGGAGATCTGGACTTCTTTGAACGTCAGGTCCGCCCGCTGTTGGTCAGCCGCTGTTACGAGTGTCACAGCGCCCAAAAGAAGACCAAGGGA
This sequence comes from Akkermansia muciniphila, assembly GCA_945861565.1. Taxonomy (GTDB): domain Bacteria; phylum Verrucomicrobiota; class Verrucomicrobiia; order Limisphaerales; family UBA9464; genus SIBK01. Next base: position 6,282 of record CAMAUY010000050.1, on the reverse strand, counting down.
GGCCTGGCGCTCGATACGCGCGAAGGCACCCTGAAGGGCGGCGATCGGGGCCCGGTGCTCCTCGCCGGTGACCCCGAAAAAAGCCTGCTGATCGAAGCAACGCGCTACAAGAACCAGGATCTACGGATGCCTCCGAAGAACCCACTTCCGGACGCTGAGGTCAAGATATTGGAGGAATGGGTGAAGCGGGGCGCGCCGGATCCGCGAACGGGGGCCGAGCTTGGCGTGAAGGGCCCGCGGGTAATCGACATAAGCGAAGGTCGCAAGTTTTGGAGTTTCACACCGCTCGCGCGAGCGGAGCCGCCGGTTTTTCCGCAGGCGGAATCGCCGATCGACGCATTCATACAAACGAAATTGAAGGAGAAAGATCTTGCCGCTGCTCCGCCCGCGGACAAGCGCACGATCCTCCGTCGCGCCACGTTTGATCTGACCGGCCTGCCACCGATGCCCCAGGAAGTGGCTGCTTTTCTCGCCGACACCTCACCGGAGGCCTTTGATCGTGTTATTGATCGGTTGTTAGCCTCCGCGCACTACGGCGAACGCTGGGGGCGGCACTGGCTCGATGTCGCACGGTATGCCGACTCCAACGGCATGGATGAAAACGTCGCGTATGGGCACGCCTGGCGCTACCGAGACTACGTGGTGCGCACGTTCAACGACGATAAGCCATTCGATCAATTCCTGATCGAGCAAATCGCGGGTGATTTGCTGCCGCATCGCGAGGACGCGATCACCGCCACGGGCTTCCTCTCGCTGGGAGCGCGCGTGCTCGCGGAGCCCGATCTGCAAAAGCTCGATATGGACATCATCGACGAGCAGATCGACACCGTCGGCAAGGCATTCCTGGGTATGACGCTCGGTTGTGTGCGCTGCCATGATCATAAGTTCGATCCGATTACCCAGGAGGACTACTATGCGCTCGCCGCCATCTTCCGGAGCACCCGCAGCCTCTCCGCGGAGAAGATGGGCGCGGTCAAATTCTGGCACGAACACTCGCTCGCCACGCCGGAGCAACTCAACGAGGCCAAGAAATACGAAGAGGCATTGAAAGCAAAGCAGGCCGACATCGCCGCCTTCGTCGCCAAAGCGAGAAGCGACGTAAGAGCCGAATTGCAGCGACGTGCGGCGGAGTACCTGACTGCGGCGATGTTCCTGCCGGTCGACGCCCAGCGGGCGGATGCAGAGTCCGCGGCCAAAGCGCGGCACCTCGACGGGAACTACGTGTTTTCCTGCCGCCAGTATTTAGATAAGCACCCCGATCATCCTGTATTCGCCGTATGGCGTGAGCGAGCGCGACAGAAGGATGCCGACGGCATACGGCAACACTACGATCGACTATTCACGGAAGCACTCGAGACGAAGACCGGACCCGCCTACGAAGCCCTGATCGATGCCAAGGGCCTCTTCGCACTCCCGCCTAAGGACGCCGATGTGCTCGATGCCGCGACGCTCGCCAAGGTTGCGGCGATGAAAAAGGACGTGACGGATTTTGAAGCCAGCCGTTCGGAGATGCCCGCCGCCATGAGCGTGACCGAGGCGGATATCGTAAAGACCCTGCCGGTGCATATCCGCGGCAGTTACCTCACGCTCGGCAAGCCGGTGGATCGGGGCTTTCCTGAGGTGATGCGGACGACTTTCACCCAGCCAATGTTGCCGGCCAAACAGAGTGGTCGCCTTGAATTCGCCCGCTGGATGGCCAGCCGCGAGCACCCGTTGAGTGCGCGCGTCATCGTGAACCGGGTGTGGCGCTGGCATTTCGGTCAGGGCATCGTCAGCAGTCCGGACAATTTTGGGACATTCGGCAGCAAGCCATCGCACCCCGAGCTGTTGGACTGGCTGGCGCGCACTTTCGTCGAGAGCGGATGGTCCATCAAGGGCCTGCACCGCCTGATCATGAAGTCCGCGACTTATCAGCAGGCCAGCAGCGTCAAAGAATTAAGCTCCGACAAGCCCGATCCGCGGCTCGTCGATCCGGAGAACCGCCTGTTATGGCGCGCGAATATCCAGCGACTGGAAGCAGAAGCCATCCGTGATGCAATGCTGGCCGCCAGCGGTGGGCTCAACTTGGAGATGGGTGGCAAGACCGTCCCGCTGCGCAATCGCCAGTATGTTTTTGATCATACGAGCAAAGACGCGACCACGTATGAGAGTCCGCGCCGTGCTCTCTACCTCCCGATCATTCGCAATCATCTCTACGACATGCTGGAGCAGTTTGATTATCCGGATCCCACGATGCCGACCGGCAGCCGCAGTAGCACGGTCATCGCTCCCCAGGCGCTCATCATGATGAACGCGCCGATGGTGATGGAATGCGGTAGGCGGCTCGCAGCGCGCCTGGCAGCAGTGCCGGGCGATGCAGAGCGCGTGCAGCAAGCCTATACATTGCTCTATGGGCGCCCACCGGTTGACCGTGAAACGTCCGACGCGCTCGCACTGCTCCATGACTTCCGTAGCACGGAGACGTCGGATCGGGCGTGGGCGCTCTTATGCCAGACGCTTTTCGCGGCCAATGAATTCATCTACCTGAGGTAGCCAATATGAACGCCACCCGACCTTTCCAACCGATAACTCGTCGGTCCATGTTACAACGGAGTGCCGGCGGATTTGGCTATCTCGCGTTGCAGGCCATGCTCGCGCGAGAGCAGGCCGAGGCAGCCGTGGAGAATCCACTGGCGTCAAAACTTTCCCATTTTCCAGCGCGAGCCAAGCGGATCGTGTTCCTCTTCATGAAAGGCGGACCGAGCCATGTGGACACCTTCGATCCGAAACCGCTCCTTGAGCGTGACCATGGAAAGCCATACCCCTTCGAGCAGCCGCGGGTGCAGTTTGCGAAGACGGGTAAGCTCTTGAAGTCGCCGTGGCGCTTCCAGCAATACGGACAGAGCGGCTTGCCCGTCAGTGAACTGTTTCCGAATGTGGCACAGTGCGTGGATGACTTGTGCATCCTGCGCTCGGTGCACGGAACGAATCCGGCACACGGCGGTGCGTTGCTCAAACTGCACACGGGCAGCGATACGCAGGTGCGGCCGAGCATGGGATCGTGGGTATTGTATGGCCTGGGCACGGAGAATGAGAATCTTCCCGGGTTCATCACCCTTTGCCCAACGCTCGCGCATGGTGGAGTCAATAATTGGGGTGCCGCCTTCCTGCCCGCGTATTGCCAGGGCACACCGATTGGCAACGCAACCGTCCCGTCGGACCAGGCGCTGGTCCGACATATTCGCAACGAATGGATCCCGGGCCCGCTGCAACGGAAGCAACTCGATTTCCTGACCAAATTGAACCAGGATCACCTCGCCTTATCCGGTTCCGACCTCGCGTTGGAAGGACGCATCAATTCGTTCGAGCTCGCCTATCGCATGCAGAGCACGATGCCCGAGGCACAGGATCTCCGCAACGAGTCGAAAGCAACCCAGCATCTTTACGGCCTGGACCATCCCGTCACGGAGAACTTCGGCCGCCAGTGTCTCATGGCGCGGCGATTCCTCGAACGGGGCGTGCGCTTTGTGCAGGTGACGCACAGCGATGGCGACGTGCAGTGGGACCAACACGGCAATCTCTTTAAAGGCCATACCAAGAATGCCGCCGAGGTCGACAAACCCATCGCGGGCTTTTTGCAGGATCTCAAATCACGCGGCCTGCTCGACGACACGCTGGTGCTCTGGGGCGGCGAGTTTGGCCGAACGCCGACCGCGCAGGGCGATGATGGACGCGATCACAATCCGCATGGTTTTACCATGTGGATGGCCGGTGGTGGCGTGAAGAAGGGTTTCGCCTTCGGCGCGACCGACGATTACGGCTACTTCGCGCAGGAGGACAAGATACATGTCCACGACCTACACGCCACAATCCTCCACCTGCTGGGCCTCAATCACGAAAAACTGACTCACCGCTATGCGGGTCGGGATTTCCGTCTCACGGATGTGGCCGGCCACGTCGTAAAAGAAATTATCGCGTAACTCTCCGCTTGCCCCATAAAACTAGTACAAGCCCGTCCGCACTCTATGAACTTCTTTCGCCTTCTCATTGGGGTCAGCCTCCTCCACGGCCTGGCCCATGCCGCGTCGTGGACTTCCTCCCGCGTGCAAGGCAGTCCCGAGCCGCCGCGGACTTTCGTGTCCGAGCCCGTATTTGCCGGCATCGCACTGAGCAACGTGACCGACATGGTGGCCGTGCCGGGCTTGACGCAGTGGCTCATCGCCGAGAATGGAGGCACACTCTGGAGCGTGCCCAACGATCCCCGCGCGACGAAAGCGGCCGTGGCCCTCGACATCAAGGCGCTGCACCCGGCATCCGATCATGTCTATGGCATTGCATTCCATCCGCAGTTCGCCCGCAACCGGCAGGTCCTCATCACCTATGTCAATGGGGATAACCTTCCCGATGGTTCTCGTCTTTCTCGCTTCCAAGCGGTCCGGGATCGTCCCCTGGACATTGATCCGAAGAGCGAGGAGATTCTTCTGACTTGGCGCAGCGGCGGGCACAACGGCGCGGCCGTCGCCTTCGGGCCCGACGGCATGCTTTACCTTTCAACCGGTGACGCGGAAGTGCCGAACCCGCCGGATCCGATCAGCACGGGGCAGGATATCAGCGATCTGCTCAGCAGCATCCTGCGCATCGATGTGGATCATGCGGAATCCGGCAAACGGTATGCCGTCCCAAAAGACAATCCATTTGTGAGAACACCGGGCGCGCGGCCGGAAGTCTGGGCCTATGGCTTGCGAAATCCCTGGAAGATGAATTTTGATCGCCAAACCGGCCATCTCTGGTGCGGCGATGTGGGATGGCAAGAGTGGGAGCACATCTTCCTCATCAAACGTGGTGGCAACTATGGATGGGCGGCGACGGAAGGTCTCAATATCCTCGATATGCAACGCAAAGGCGGTCCCTCCCCGATCACACCGCCCATCATCACTCACAGCCATGTCGAGGCGACGTCGATCACCGGAGGCTTTGTGTATCGTGGCAGACGTTTTCCAGAGTTAGAGGGGGCCTACATTTACGGCGATTTCACGACCGGAAAGATCTGGGCGCTACGGCATGATGGCACGCAGATCACGCGCCATGAGGAAATAGCGGACACACCCTTCGCATTGGTGACATTTGCCCAGGGAGAGGACGGTGAACTCTTTTTCGTTCACTACGGCAGCCCGAGCACGGTGCATCGTCTGATGCGCAATCCCAACATTGGCAAGAACGTGAATTTCCCGCGCAAGCTGAGCGAGACAGGCCTGTTCCGCAATGGGGCGACCTCGGAGCCCGCGTCCGGCGTCTCAATCTTCGAGATTCGCGCTCCGATGTGGGCGGACGGCGCCACGGCTCAGCGCCTCGTCGGCATGGTGGCTGGTAGCGGCGGGATTGCGACCACGGTTAGCATCGATAGTAATACCGGCCGACCGAAGGCGATGATGACCTGGCCAACGAATGCGGTGCTGGCAAAGACGCTGCGCATGGAAATGACGGTCGGTGAAGCGGCGAGCGCGAAGAACATCGAGACCCAGATGCTGCACTACGACGGCGAGGCTTGGAACGCCTACTCGTATCGATGGAACGACGCCGGTACGGATGCGGAGTTGGTGGGTGCCGCCGGCGATGAACGCAAACTGGATCTCACGGGCAAGGCCTTCCCGGAAGGCAGGCATCGTTACACCTATCGGTTTCACAGCCGGGCGGAGTGCTTGCGCTGCCACAATTCGTGGAGCGATTTCGTGTTATCCTTCAATCCGCAGCAGCTGGCCCATCCAGAACCGCTGCTGGCAGCGGGCTGCTTTGATGCCGTGTTCCTGAAAGGGTCGCTGGCACGACTGGTGAACCCGCATGACGAAAAAGCGGGACTGGAGGCACGCGCACGCTCTTGGCTGCACGCGAACTGCTCGGCCTGCCACCGCGAGCACGGGGGCGGCTCGGCGCCGTTGATGGTGAATGCGGAGTTGCCCACGGGTGAAATGCGCGCCCTCGATGAAAAGCTAACCCGGGGCGACTTCGGAATGGGCGATGCCCGCGTGATTGCGCCCGGTCTGCCCAGCAGCAGCGTGCTGCTGCATCGCATCGCCAAAAGCGGAGCGGGCCACATGCCGATGATCGGTTCGCAAGAGGTGGACGTGCGCGGATTACAATTGCTGGCCAATTGGGTGCGCAGCATGGCTCCCGATAAGGCGGAACCGACCGATCTGCAGGACCCGCGCGGTGCCCTGAATGTCGTCCTAAAACTGGATCATGACGGGGGAGATCGCGCCGCAGCGCTCCGCGCCGCCAAGGACTCGCCCCAGGCTCACATTCGCG